>NZ_JBXWRJ010000003.1:0-280818 GCF_059612845.1 Ruegeria sp. YKSE079
GTTCTTTCCCGCCTTTGCCGGTGATCCGAAGCGTATCCGGCAAGGGTGCGTCCATTCCCTTCAAAGACAAAGCTTCGGAGATCCTAAGGCCACAACCATAGAGCAAAGTGACAACCGCCACATCGCGGGCCGCTATCCAATCCTTTTCGGACTGCAGTTCGACAGTGTCGATAATGGCGCGAGCGGCGTCTTCAGCAAGCGGGCGGGGAAGCTTTTTGGTGAATTTGGGTGCGCGTGTGGATAGAACGGCGCTGGGTTCAAACCCTTCGCGCTCTGCCAGCCAGCGATAGAATGTCTTGACTGCAGACAGTTTGCGCGCAAGCGACCGGGCACCGACGCCTTCACTCCGTTGGTGCGCCATCCATGCACGCATGTCCGAGACTAATATCCTTGCGATGGGTGCCAGCCCTTCGGATTGCCCATGGTGCAATGTCATGAAGGACAGGAAATCAACCACATCTCCGCGATAGGCAATCAGGGTGTTTTCGGAATGTCCGGCCAGGGCTTTCTGGTTCTCCAGCCAGCGCTGAAGTGCGTCTCGGCAGGCTGGAGATATCAGGCTCACGACAGCCAGTGGCGCATCGAGCGTTCGAATACGCTGGCAAAAAATGACAGGAGATCGGTGCCAAGCTGCGGAGTGAAATGGCGGGGATCGGTGGAACCCATCACGATCATACCAGGAAGACGTCCGGTTCCCAGATCAAGCTTGAGGCACGCTTCGGATTTCAGTCGCATGGTCTGATCTCCAAAGATCTTCTGTGCAGAAGATGTTATCGGACGCAGTGTTACCGGTCGGGTTGCGCGCCGCGCATTACCACCGAGATAGGTATCGACAAAACCCGGCTCGACTACTTTCAATGCGTCGCCAAGCCGCGAAAGAACCGGATCGGTTCCATCAAGCGTGGACTCGAGGACAAGTGTGACGACGTCTACCCGCAGGATATCGGCTATGTCACCCCCAAGGGTCCCAAGGAACTCTTCGAAATCGGATGGTTCCAGCAGCCGAAGAATGGCGCGATGCACCAGATTGGTTCCTGCGAGGTTTTCATAAGCGGCAGCAATGACAGAACGGTGCGTGTCTTCCAACCGGTCGAGGCGGGCTTCCAGACGCTCCATTGCTATGGACCGCAAGTCTATGATGTTCTCGCCCATGGCGCGTTCATTGGCCGCAACCAGTGCTTGCATCAGATCCTTGTCGTCCAGAACAACGTCGGGTTTCGCTAGGATCGCGGCGCGCAGATTGTCTTCGAGTTTCGCTTCTCTGCTCATGATTTGTCCGTGTTTTTGTGTTGATGCGGTTTATAGCACGGCCTTTCGGCTTTGCTTAGGAAAAATCGAGGCAAAACCGTGAAATCGAAATCGCCCTGTGGTTGAAATGCAGCCAAGGCGTGCTGCTTCCTGCTAAGTCGCGACCAAAAGAGGTTTCCGGTGGAAAGCTTGGGGGCATGTGAGGGCATGGTTGGCCTGGCCGCGCACAAGACACGCTGCCAGACTCGATAGTCGCTTGCGCCGTGTAATCCGGTGTTAAGGGAATGTGTAAAAACCGGGGTTCCGCTTCACGAGCGGAAGTATCAAAGGATTTTCTGCCCAGTCTTAGCCCAGTCCGCCAAAAAGGTTTCAAGCCCTTTGTCGGTCAGCGGATGATCAGCCAACTTTTTGATCACGGCGGGCGGCGCGGTTATGACGTCGGCCCCGATCCGGGCGCTTTCAGTGACATGGTTCACGGTGCGGATCGAAGCGGCAAGGATCTCTGTCTCAAAGCCGTAGTTGTCATAGACGTGGCGGATGTCAGCAATCAGATCCATGCCATCAAGGTTGATGTCGTCAAGGCGACCGATGAAGGGTGAGATAAAGGTGGCACCCGCCTTTGCGGCGAGAATCGCCTGATTCACCGAGAAACACAGGGTGACGTTGACCATCTGCCCTTCGTCAGTCAGCGTTTTACAGGTTTTCAACCCGTCCCAGGTCAGCGGCACTTTGACTGCAATGTTCGGCGCGATGTTGGCCAGCTTGCGGCCTTCGGCAATCATGTCTTCTGCTTTTGTCGCAACAACTTCGGCCGACACCGGGCCATCAACGAGATCACAGATCTCCTGGGTTACTTCCAGAATGTCACGTCCCGATTTCAGGATCAGCGACGGGTTGGTGGTCACGCCGTCCACCATGCCCAGATCGTTCAGTTCCGCGATGGCATCGATCTCGGCGGTGTCTACAAAGAATTTCATGGGGCAGTCCTTTGATGGGTTGGCCTCTGTCGCGCTTGCCTTTACCTCAAAGGAACACCTGCCGAAACCCCTGTCGGAGAAAGGAAACACTTGAGGGCACCAGAATACTTTGGCCAAGGCGAGTTGGTGGCGGTTCTGACCACGCAGCCTCTTGATCGTACGCTGGACTACAAGGCGCCCGAAGGTGGCTGCTTTCCGGGTGCGTTCGTCGAAGTTCCATTGGGTCCGCGCAAGGTGCTGGGCGTGGTCTGGGGGGCGGGCAGAGGCGATTTCGATCGCTCCAAGATACGCTCGGTGATCCGGGTTCTGGATGTGGCGCCGATGCGCGAAGAGATGCGCCTGTTTCTGGCGCGCGCCGCAGATTACACACTGACGCCGATGCCCGCGATGCTGCGGCTGGCCACGCGTGCGCCCGGTCTCGCGGATCCGCCATCCATGCGCAAGATCTATCGGTCAGGCAATGTCGAACCGGATCGGTTGACAGACGCGCGCAGGCGGGTTTTGGAGGTTTTGCGCGACTACGGTGGCCTCGCCTTTACGTTGAGGGAATTGGCAGAGATGGCCGGGGTGACATCTTCGGTTGTCAAAGGGCTGGTCAAACAGGGGGCAGTGCGCGAGGAGGACAGTCCTCGAGATTTGCCTTACCCGATGCTCGATCCAGATAAACCGGGCAAGGTGCTGACGGAAGACCAGACTTTCGCAGCACGGACATTGCAACGAGCAATTCTGACGGGCGATTACGGTACGACGTTACTGAAGGGTGTGACCGGGTCGGGCAAGACCGAAGTGTATCTTGAGGCCGTGGCCGAGTCGGTCCGACTAGGAAGACAGGCGTTGGTACTGTTGCCCGAGATCGCCTTGACCGCCGAGTTCCTTACCCGCGTCGAAGCGCGCTTTGGGACCCGCCCGGCGGAATGGCATTCCGGCGTGACACTGACAGAACGCCGCCGTGTCTGGCGTATGGTCGGTCAGGGCGATGCGCAACTCGTTGTGGGTGCGCGCTCGGCGCTGTTTCTACCTTTTCGCGATCTTGGGCTAGTCGTGGTCGATGAAGAACACGACACATCGTACAAGCAAGAGGACGGAGTACTCTACAATGCGCGTGACATGGCCGTTCTGCGCGCTGCAATCTGCGGGGCGCGGGTGGTGCTGGCCAGCGCGACTCCCTCTTTGGAAAGTTGGGCAAACGCTCAAGCAGGCAAGTATGATCGGCTGGACCTGACAGCGCGCTTTGGCGAGGCGGTCCTGCCCGAGATGAAATCTTTGGACATGCGGGACGAACGGCTGCAGCCGGGGACGTGGATTTCACCGTCGCTCAGGCAAGCGGTCATCAGACGGATCGAAAAGGGTGAACAGTCACTTTTGTTTATCAACCGGCGCGGTTACGCACCCGTTACTTTGTGCCGCGCTTGTGGCAATCAGATAGGATGTGATCATTGCGATGCGCGTATGGTCGAGCATCGCTTTCTCAAACGCCTGATGTGCCATCAATGCGGCGAAACCAAGCCGATGCCCGATGTCTGTCCTTCTTGCGGGGTGGACGGCAAGCTGGCACCGGTCGGGCCGGGAATAGAACGGTTGGCAGAAGAAGCCGCGGCGGCATTCCCCGATGCCCGGATCGCATTGCTGAGCTCCGATTTGTTCGGGTCCGCACGCGCGCTGAAGGAAAAGATCGAACAGATTGCCGAAGGGAACGCCGATATCATTATTGGTACGCAACTTGTGGCAAAAGGGCACAACTTTCCGAAATTGACACTCGTAGGCGTCATCGACGCTGATCTTGGCCTGCAGGGGTCTGACCTGAGAGCAGCGGAGAGGACCTTTCAATTGATGCGACAGGTCGCAGGTAGGGCCGGGCGGGCAGACAGGCCGGGCCAGGCACTGTTGCAGACCTTTCAACCCGAACACCCGGTGATCCGGGCAATTCTGGCGGGCGACGAAGAGGCATTCTGGAAGGCCGAGGCTGCAGGGCGACAGGCGGCGGGCGTACCGCCCTATGGGCGGATGGCGGGGATCATTCTGTCAGGTTCCGAGATTGGCCCGGTCTTCGATCTTGGAAATGATTTGGCCCGCAACGACTTTGCCATACGTCAGATCGGCGCTCAGGTCTTTGGCCCTGCACCCGCCCCGATTGCACGCATCAGGGGACGGCACAGGGTGAGATTGTTGGTCAAGGCCCCCAAAGGCGCATCGTTACAAGACGCAATTGCCAAATGGATTGCTCCGATACGGCTCAAGGGAGATATGCGGTTGGCAGTCGATATTGACCCGCAAAGTTTCTATTGACGATCAGATCGGCACCGTCCCGGATTTCTGATCGACAAGCATGTCGGTCGCCATGGCCCCGACCCACATGCAGAACAAGGCCAGCCATGCGGTTCCGGCAAAGATCGATCCCCCGGTAACGCCCGCACCGATGGCGCAGCCCCCGGCCAGCATTCCGCCAAAGCCCATCAAGGCGGCGCCGATCATCGCCTTGCGCATGGTCAAAGCGTCATCAAATGCCTGAAACCGCATTTCGCCAGCCAGCCATGCGGCCAGCATTGCACCGATGAAAACGCCAGGAACCAGGCCAACGTCGAATTCCAGGACCGCATCGCGTTCAAGAAAAAACATCAGCGTATGCGCCGAAGGTCCGGTGAATGTCGCACTTTCGATTTGCACGGGTTCAAATGCAACTTGCGCAAGCGAGTAGGTCAGTACCCAGCCCAGAGCCACTGAAAACCCTACTCCCGACGCAAAGATCAACCGGGACACACCGATCTTTTGCCGGATCGATAGCGCCAATGCGACAAGTGCAATTGCCGCACCTAACATCAATCCACCGTATTGCGGTAACCCCAGCGCGGTCAGCATGTCCATATTGCGACCGCCGTCAGTGATCCACAAACTGGCCAGCTGATCGCGGAGCGGGGAAAGTATGCCGGTCAGGGTCATTTGGGCGACAACCGCAAAGATCAGCCCTGAAACCACTGAACGCAAATTTCCTGTTGCGGCCAGAACCAGCAAACGACCCGAGCACCCACGAGCCAAAACCATCCCGGCGCCAAACAAAAGCCCGCCTATGATCGCTCCGGACCAACTGCCGGGAACGGCCATCATGCGCGCGTCGGCCGACTCCATCAAACCCAGTAATTGTGCGGATTGGACCCAGACGACCGCCGTCGAAAATGTAAGGAACCAGACTGCAATCTTGTCCTCAATCCGTCCTCTGGCGAATTCGACTGTTGCGGCTCGCAGGCAGAATCGCGAACGCTGCGCTGCGACACCAAAAGTTATTCCGGTAATCAGACCGAACAGAGCGGCGGTTGGGGCTTCGCCGATCCGCTCGACGACGCTGACAAGGTCCATGGCAAACTCCATCGCATGCTTGGATGAGAACTAAGTAGATATTCAATTCTCTGCATTGATGCAGATCAGATGTGCGCAACCAGGTTTTCTCTCGCCAAGGTGACATATTGGGCGTAGAGGACATCTCATGCTGCAACCCGTCCCCTTGTCAGATGCGCGCGATCTGCCTTTCTGGCGCCGCCCGGTCACCTTGTTGTTTGTCATGGCCATGACCATGCCGATCGCGTTTAACGCGTGGAGCGCACTGCTGAACAATTTTGTCATTGAGGCGGCGAATTTTGATGGTGCCGACATCGGGTTGTTGCACACGGTGCGTGAAATCCCGGGTTTTCTGGCCATCGGGGTAATCGCTGTGATCATGGTGATCCGCGAACAGGTGCTGGCGATGATCTCGCTTGTGCTTTTGGGTGCTGCAACTGCGGTGACGGCATGGTTCCCAAGCCTGGGAGGATTGCTGTTCGTAACGCTCTTCAGTTCGATCGGCTTTCACTATTACGAAACGGTCAACCAGTCGCTGCAACTGCAATGGTTGCCCAAAGACCGAGCTCCGCAGGTTTTGGGATGGCTGGTGGCGACAGGCTCCACCGCAACTTTGATCGTGTATGGCCTGATCGTTCTGACCTGGAATCGTTTCGATTTGTCCTACAATACGGTTTTCATGGCCGCGGGCGGGATGACCGCGATTATGGCGCTATTTTGTCTTGTGGCGTTTCCACAGTTCGACTCCCCCACTCCACAAACAAAAAAGCTGATACTACGCCGTCGGTACTGGCTGTACTACGCGTTGCAGTTCATGGCTGGAGCGCGGCGGCAGATATTCATCGTGTTCGCCGGGTTCATGATGGTCGAAAAATTCGGTTTCGACGTACATGAACTGACCGGGCTGTACCTAATCAACCTGCTGATCAATATCTCCGTCGCTCCGATGCTGGGAAAGGCTGTAGCGTTGTTCGGCGAACGCCGAACCTTGATTTTTGAATACCTGGGTTTGGCAACGGTCTTTGCAGCTTACGGCGGTATCTATTGGTTCGGTTGGGGTGTGGTTCTGGCTGCCGTCCTTTACGTGATCGACCATGTTTTGTTCGCTCTGGCGTTGGCACTCAAGACCTACTTTCAGAAAATTGCCGACCCCGCCGATATAGCGCCAACTGCCGCAGTTGCCTTTACCATCAACCACATCGCAGCGGTGTTCCTACCCGCGCTGCTGGGTCTTTTGTGGGTGGTGTCTCCGGGTGCGGTATTCGGATTGGCCGCTTTGATGGCGCTGGTATCGCTTGGCCTGTCGCTGTTGATCCCGCGCCATCCCGAACCAGGTAACGAGACGGTTTTCTCAAAATATGCTCCGGCTCCGGCGGAGTGAGGCCTGATGTCTGACAAAAGGCGGTTCCTGAGCGGATCGACGATGGGGCATGTGGCGCGCATGACTCTGGCCGGTGCCGCCGGGATCACATTTGTCTTTCTGGTGGATGCGGCCAATCTGTTTTGGATTTCCAAACTCGGCCAGCCTCGTTTGATGGCGGCGATCGGCTTTGCCTTCGCAATCCAGTTTCTGTCAGTCAGCGTTGGCATCGGATTGATGATTGCGGCCACCGCGCTGATTTCGCGCCGGATCGGGCAGGGTCGGCGCGGGCTGGCGCGGCGTCAAGCTACCAGCACGATGGCCTTGGCATTCTTGATCCAGAGTGTCACAGGGTTCGGTATTCTGTTGTTCCGCCACCAGATCGTTGCCATGTCCGGGGCCGAAGGCGAAACAGCCGCACTGGCAGCGCGTTATCTGGCAATGACCGTGCCGTCTTTGGGCATCATGGCCGCGGGGATGATCGCCAATGGTGCGTTGCGGGCAGAGGGTGATGCCGTGCGTTCGATGTCTGTCACTCTGGCGTCCGGCGGCGTTGCGATGATCATCGACCCCATTCTGATCTATGGTCTGGGGTTGGGGTTGGATGGCGCTGCCGCCGGAGTGGTTCTGTTCCGGTTCGTAATGCTCGGCATGGCGCTCTATTTTGCGACCATTTCGAACGATCTTCTGGCACGTTTCAGGTGGCGTGATTGCCTAGGCACAACCCGCCCCTACCTTCTGATCGCCATACCTGCAATCCTGACCCAACTGGCGGCGCCGACCGGCAACTACATACTGACGTCGGTCATGGCCCAGTTCGGCGACCAGGCCATGGCCGGGTGGGCAGTTGTGGGTCGGCTTACGGTGGTCGCTTTCGGCGGCATCTTTTCTCTGGCAGGCGCGATCGGTGGCATCTTTGGTCAGAATTATGGGGCACGGTACTATGACCGGGTCTGCAGTACCTATCGCGATTCGATCCTGTTCGGTCTGGGGTATACGCTGGTGATGTGGGTTGTTTTGATTTCGGCAAGTCCGGTCATTGCCAGATGGTTTGAACTGCCTGCGGCTGCGCAGGGTGTTCTTCAGGCTTTCACCCATGTGGGAGCAGGTGGTTTCGTATTTGCTTCGATGTTGTTCGTCTCGAATGCGGCGTTCAACGCCCTGGGGCGACCCAGACGTGCAACTCTGACGAACTGGACAAGGGATATGGTGCTGACCTTACCAGCCGCCCTTTGGCTGGCTTCGATCTATGGCTCGTCTGGGGTCATTTACGCACAAGCTTTGTGCAGTTTCTTCGTGGGAATCGGCGCCGCTTCATGGGGGTGGAGATTCACAGTGTCGCTGGGTCGGGAAAAATTGCCAAACCTTGACCTCGAACCACCACGGTCTTACGCGCATGCAGACAGATTCAGGAGACGCTGATGCCCACATATACCGCATTGACCACATTGATCGGCAAAACCGCAGCCGAAGAGCTTGGCGAGGCGATGGAGCGGCTGCAGCCCGAACCGACCGGTGTCGGTGTGTTCGAAGTCGAGGATGGATCGGGGCTTTGGGAGATTGGCGGGTATTTTACCGAAGAGCCAGATGTTGCTGCCTTGGCGCTTCTATCGGCTGCGTTCGGGGCAAATCCCTTTGTTGTTTCAGAGCTTCCCGAAACTGACTGGGTTGCACATGTCCGCCGGGAACTTGCCCCGGTCGAGGCAGGGCGGTTCTTTGTCTACGGCAGCCATGATGCCGACAAGGTGCCGGACGGCAGCATTCCGCTGTTGATCGAGGCGGCAATGGCCTTTGGAACCGGTCATCACGGAACAACCCTCGGTTGCTTGCGGGCGCTGGATCGCTTGGTCGAAAACGGCTTTGAAGCGTCAAAGGTCGCAGACATCGGATGCGGGACCGCTGTTCTGGCTATGGCCGCGGCACGTGTTTGGTCCGGAGATTTTCTTGCCAGCGATATTGATGAAGTCGCGGTTGATGTGGCCAAGGCGAATCTTCGCGCGAACGGGATGGAGGGAAGTGTTCGGTGCCTTGAGGCGGCCGGGTTTGACCATCCGGAACTCAAGGCAGTGGGGCCTTATGAGTTGATTTTTGCCAATATCCTCAAAGGTCCTCTAGTCGCGTTGGCGCCTGATCTTGTGGAGAACCTTCAGCCAGGAGGATACGCCATATTATCGGGTATTTTGAATGAACAGGCACAAGATGTGGCGTCCGTCTATATCGAAAATGGAACCAATTTAGTGGAAAAAGAAGAAATTGGTGAGTGGACGACGCTCACTTTAACAAAAAATGGCGCAAAGTAGGCCTGTTTGCGGGGTTTTTTCGGTTTTCGCCATGCTTTCGGCGCATTTCGCGCCTAGCCTGACCTCTTAGAGGACAGGAGGGCGAAGTCCCGGAGGCTGCAATGGTTGATAAACCAATGGAGTTCGATCAACGAGTAAGGCGCTTGAATAAAAAGCACCAAGCCATGTCGCGCGGCTATTTTGCGAGAATGCGCTCGGATGGTTTGATTGTAATGAAACCGCACAGAGTCCGCTCGGCGCTGCCGCTTCGAGTGCTGGTGATGTTCGGGGTCGCTTTTTTCGTGTTCAAGGCTTTTCTTTTGGCCGCCTTGGGGCAAGCATCATACAGCGACCGGGTCGAGCGTCTGAGCGAAGGTACTTCGGTGGAGAAGGCTGGTGCGTGGGTGATGCAGGTCGAGCCCATCACCGAATTGATTGCAACTCAATTGGGGTCGATTTTGCGCTAAATTCAGCGACCAGTAGTGAAAAACGCCGCGTCTGGGAGAATACGCGGCGTTTTCGTTTTGCCCCCGAGGGAAAAGAATGGGGCGGGATGTGAGCGGCAGGCTTAGCGCTTACCATTGGCAACAAGATCAATGTCGCCACGGCACATGCCGATATCTTCCAATTCACGATCCGACAGCCCGGAAAGTGCGTCACGGGTGACGCGGGCGTCATTCCATTCGACAAAGGTGTTGATGACCATTGCGAAAAGCTCGCCGATACGGCCAACGAGGCCGAACGAGCCAGTGGTGGTGCGGGTGGTGTCCAGTGCAGCCATATCCTGTTTCCTTCTATCTAGAATGAATCGTACGTTGTTTCGATCTGCCGGGCATCTAGTGAGGTAAGAGTGTATCCACAAGCGCGAAAAATGCATGTGTCCTATGCAGTTTCTGCAATGGTCTGATGCTGTGAAACAGCCTTGAAACATTGGTGAATTTCGCCCTTTCAGTGTGTCGAAACCAGACCGCAAAAAGTCGAATTTGAGCGCCGAAGTCGTGAGTGTGGCATCAATGTCGTTTTTGTGCGTGAACGCAAACTTCTTGGAGAATGTTCTTGTTTCGTGCTAGTGGGGTAAAAAGGCATCAATAACCCGAGCGGGCCGAGGCGGAATATGCGAATTCTGGGGATTGATCCGGGGCTGCGTACCCTGGGATGGGGCGTCATCGAATCACATGGCAGTCGTCTTAGCCACGTAGCGAATGGGCTGTGTCATTCCGACGGTGATGATCTGGGTGAAAGGCTGTTGTCGCTTCATAATCAGATCGTCGAGGTGATTGCGGCCCATGCACCCGATCAGGCTGCCATCGAACAGACTTTCGTGAACAAGGATGGGGCCGGAACGCTGAAGTTGGGTCAGGCGCGAGGTGTGGCATTGCTCACCTTGGCCCAAGCGGGGTTGCCGGTCGGGGAATATGCGCCGAACCGGGTGAAAAAGACCGTCGTGGGTGTCGGGCATGCTGAAAAGGAACAGGTCTTGCACATGGTCAAACTGCAACTGCCCGGATGCCAGCCCAAAGGTGCGGATGCAGCGGATGCGCTGGCTATTGCGATTTGTCACGCCTATTACGGCAAGACGCAACCGGTGCGGTTGAAAAAGGTGCGGGGATGATTGGAAAATTGACGGGGCGGCTGGGTTATCGGGCTGCGGATCACATTTTGATCGACGTGCGCGGTGTCGGATACATTGTCTACTGCTCCGACCGGACCATGGCGGCGCTGCCCGGAGCGGGTGAAGCGGTCGCTCTTTATACCGATATGGTGGTGCGGGAAGACCTGATGCAGCTTTATGGTTTCATGTCCTTGGTCGAAAAGGAATGGCATCGTTTGTTGTGTTCGGTTCAAGGCGTCGGCGCCAAGGTCTCGCTCGCCATTCTCGGAGCCTTGGGGCCGGATGGCGTCAGCCGGGCAATCGCACTTGGAGATTGGGCATCGGTCAAGGCGGCCAAGGGTGTCGGTCCGAAGACGGCGCAAAGGATCGTCTTGGACCTGAAAGACAAGGCCCCAGGTGTAATGGCTATGGGCGGGGCCGTTGTTGATGCGATGGACGGGCCCTTTGCTGAAGTAGTCGAGCCGACTATTGCCGAGCCTGCACCGGCAGGGAAAAAACTGCCAAAGCAGCCCGTTGGTGCCGCGGCAGCGACCGCTGGGGCATTGTCTGCCTTATCCAATCTCGGGTATGGACCGTCAGAAGCCGCCGCCGCCGTCGCTGAGGCTGCAGCGAACAATTCGGATGCAGGGGAGGCGGAACTGATCCGCGCTGCGCTGAAACTTCTGGCTCCGAAAGGGTGACTGATTGATGGTCGATGCTGATCCAACTCTTCGCCCAGAGCCTTTGCCCGAGGACAATGACCGCGCCCTTCGCCCGCAGGGATTGGATGAATTCATCGGTCAGGCCGAGGCGCGCGCCAATCTGCGCGTGTTCATTCAGTCCGCTCGCCAGCGGGGTGAGGCTATGGACCACACCCTGTTTCACGGCCCCCCAGGGCTGGGAAAGACGACACTAGCGCAGATCGTTGCGCGCGAATTGGGGGTGAATTTCCGCATGACCTCGGGGCCGGTTCTAGCCAAGGCGGGGGATCTGGCGGCAATCCTCACCAATCTGGAACAGCGCGACGTACTGTTCATTGACGAAATTCATCGCCTCAACCCGACGGTCGAAGAGGTGCTTTATCCCGCGATGGAGGACTTTGAACTCGATCTAGTGATAGGTGAAGGTCCAGCTGCGCGCACTGTGCGGATCGAGTTGCAGCCGTTTACACTGGTCGGGGCGACAACGCGGATGGGTTTGTTGACGACCCCCCTGCGCGACCGGTTCGGAATCCCCACGCGGCTGCAGTTTTACACGGTGGACGAGTTGCACGAAATCGTCACACGGAATGCCAGAAAACTGGGCGCACCTGCGGATCATGACGGCGCGCGCGAGATTGCGCGGCGGTCGCGCGGAACGCCCAGGATTGCTGGTCGCCTGCTGCGTCGCGTTGTGGATTTTGCCGTTGTCGAAGGCGACGGGCGGATCACTCGCGACCTGGCGGATGGGGCGTTGACCCGGCTTGGTGTGGATAATCTGGGTCTGGACGGAGCGGATCGAAGGTATCTCAAGCTGATAGCCGAGAATTATTCCGGCGGCCCGGTGGGTATTGAAACCCTATCAGCGGCGCTTTCGGAAAGCCGCGATTCGTTGGAAGAAGTGATCGAGCCATTCCTTTTGCAGCAAGGGCTGATCCAACGAACCCCGCGCGGGCGAATGTTGGCTCAAAAGGCCTGGGCGCATTTGGGGATGCCGATGCCAAAGCGGCAAAGCGACCTCTTTGGTTGAAGCATTGTGCCACAATGTATTATGCCTCCGGCGGGAGTAATTCCGAAAATAAGAAGTTGTACTTGTGACACCAGAAGACGTCGAAAACTTGTTCACGCGCGAAAGCGGTGAATTTCTGTTTGCCCGTTGGGGACGCCCGATCGTTCCGATCGTATTTGGGGTCGAGGCCCAGACCCTGTCGGTCGTAAAGGGTGCGTTCGAGGCTGTCGTGGCGTTGGCTGGTCACAAAATGGCCGAGACGGATCCGGAGTTGGGCGCCAATTGCATGGTGTTCTTCTTCCGCGAGTGGGAAGAGTTGCTTGAAGTGCCGGATCTTGATCGGCTGATCCCCGATTTGAAACTGCTAATCGACCGGCTGGTTACGGCAGAGGCCAACCAATACCGGGTGTTTAGGTTCGAAGAAGACGGTGCAATCAAGGCTGCATTTGTATTTCTGCGTATGGACAAGCAATTGTCCGACATGCCTGCCGAAACACTTGCATTGAACCAAGTGGTGCAGACGATCCTGTTGTGGTCCGACACAGCCTTTCGTGCGCAGTCCCCTCTGGCCATCGCGGGTGACGCAACGATCCTGAGGCCCGACGTTGCCGCGTTGATCCGGGCCGCTTATGATCCGGTCTTGCCGGGGGCGGCGCGGGACAGCTCCCATGCGCTGAGATTGTTTGCCCGCCTAGAGCAAACGCTATGACGCATGTCTTTCCTGTCCGGGTTTACTATGAAGATACCGACATGGGGGGCATTGTCTATCACGCCAACTATCTGCGGTTCATTGAACGGGCCCGCTCGGACTGGGTGCGTCAGTTGGGCAATGACCAGAATGCCATGCGGGATGCGGGCATTGTCTGGGTCGTGCGTCGGATCGAGGCTGACTATATTTCCACGGCGAAATTTGAGGATGAACTGGTTGTCGAGACCGAAATGATTTCGTTGTCCGGTGTCCGCTTGACCATGTCCCAATCGGTCAAGCGCGGCGAAACAGAGGTGTTCCGGGCCATGGTTACAGCGGTCTGCATGAATACGGCTGGAAAGCCCGTACGCCTACCGGCAGAGATTCGCGCATTGCTGTAACATTTTTTGCTACAGAGGTGGTATTGTTGGCATTTCATTCCGATCTACGCTAGCGTTCGCCAAAACAAGGCCGAAACAATGGCCCTTCAGGCAGAAAAAGAGCAGGTTCATGGAAGCTGAGACGCTGGCGCTGGCGCAGGAGATCGATTTCTCCATGTGGGGGCTGTTTGCCCGCGCAACTTTTGTCGTGAAACTGGTGATGTTGATGTTGATCTTCGCGTCCTTCTGGTCGTGGGCCATCATCATTCAGAAACTGATCAACTACCGAAAAGCTCGGGCGGAAGCAGAGGACTTCGACGAAGCCTTCTGGTCAGGCAATCCGCTCGACGAACTTTTTGATCAGACAGGACCGCAACCGGACGGCAGTTCAGAAAAGATATTTGCCGCCGGGATGATCGAATGGCGCCGCTCTCATCGCAATGATGGCGGGATGATAGCGGGCGCACAGGCGCGCATCGACCGATCAATGGATGTTGCGATCGCCAAGGAGTCAGAAGCACTGCAAAAGGGGTTGCCAATTCTTGCCACTGTCGGTTCGACTGCTCCGTTTATCGGCCTGTTCGGAACTGTCTGGGGCATCATGAACGCCTTTATCGAGATTGCCGAACAGCAGAATACTAACCTGGCCGTGGTCGCGCCTGGGATTGCCGAAGCGCTGATGGCTACGGGTTTTGGCCTGCTGGCGGCCATTCCGGCGGTGATCTTCTATAACAAACTAAGCGCCGACAGCGACCGGATCGTTTCTGGCTACGAGGCCTTTGCTGACGAGTTCGCAACCATCCTGTCACGTCAGCTGGACACCTGAGCCATGGGAGCTGCTGTTCAGCAAAAAAGTGGCACAGGGCGTCGGCGTGGCCGCCGGCGCGGAAGTGTACGGCCGATGTCCGAGATTAACGTCACACCCTTCGTGGATGTGATGCTCGTGTTGCTTATAATTTTTATGGTGGCGGCGCCGCTGTTGACGGTCGGCGTGCCGGTAGATTTGCCGAAAACGGCAGCAACGGCACTGCCAAGCGACACCGAAGAGCCGCTGACTGTAACAATGACCGCAGATGGTAGTGTGCAGATTCAGACGACGGATGTCGTCCGCGAGGAATTGATTGGAAAACTGCGCGCTATTGCGGCAGAGCGGTCGAGCGACAAGGTGTTCTTGCGCGCGGATGGTGCCATTCCTTATGCGCAGGTGATGGAAGTCATGGGGGCGTTGAATGCGGGTGGTTTTTCGAATGTCGGCCTTGTGACGGATACCGGCGGGCCGACGCTGGATGACGGTTGAGAGTGAGGACGCGGTTTGCAAACCGGTACCAAGATCTCTGGCGTCGCTCATGTGATTCTGATCGGATGGGCCTTGTTCGGCGGCACCTTCCGTTCCGAGCCATTGCCATTCGAAGTTCAGGATGTTTCCGTGATCTCGGCTGAGGAGTTCGCGGCCTTGACCGCTCCACAAGAGGCACCTGAAGTGTCGGATTCACTTGCGGCCCTTCAACAACCCGACGTGCCAGATGACAAACCTTCCGCTCCGGAGCAGGTCGAAGGCGAACTGCCCCGCCCTGAACCAGAAACGCCGCCGGAGCCCCAGGCAGAAACAGCGCCTGAGCCGGTTCTGCCGACACCTGATCCCGAAGTATCTGAGGAGCTTCCAACTTTGCAGCAGCCCGAGCCAGAGGTTGTCGCCCTACCAGTCCCGCCGGGGAAAAAGCCAAAGCCGCGCCCGGCCGACAAGGTCGCTCCACAGCCAGTTGCGCCGCCACTGCCGGACGTGACGCCTGACGATGTGGAAACCCCGCCTGTTGCGCAGGATGAAGGTGCGGAAGAACAGCAAGAGCAGCAGGAGCAAACCGCCCAGGAGGAGGCGACGGATCAAATCGTGACCGAAGCGGAGCAAAGCAAGGAGCTTGCCCCTGACCGGTCTCCGCGCCCGGCGTCGAGGCGCCCGCAAGCGCCCAAGCCCGAGCAGGTCGCTGAAGCGGAGCAAAAGCCCGAAGCCAAACCAGAGTCCTCGTCGACGAATACGGATTCAACTGCGAGCAGTGACTCTGCGGTCGAGGATGCATTGAAGGAAGCTTTGGCAAGCGGACAGGACGGTGCGCCTGCACCGAGCGGCCCGCCGCTGACCGGCGGAGAGAAGGATGCTCTGCGCATCGCGGTTTCGAATTGCTGGAACGTCGGGTCCCTGTCGACAGAAGCGCTGAAAACAACAGTGATTGTATCAGTGGCCATGCAACAGGATGGTAAACCTGTCGCCAACAGCATTCGCCTACTTGAAAGTTCCGGCGGATCGACCGGAGCCGCGCAGCAGGCTTTCGAGGCGGCGCGTCGCGCGATCATTCGATGCGGTGCAAAAGGTTACAACCTGCCTGCCGATAAATATGGCCAGTGGCAGAGTATCGAGATTACATTCAACCCCGAGAGGATGCGGATCAAATGATGAAATTCCTGACGAGCCTCCTACTGGGTGCGGCGGTGCTCGCCATACCCGCACTTGCACAGAACCAGCCGTTGCGGATCGAGATCACGGAAGGTGTGATCGAACCATTGCCTTACGCGATTCCAGATTTTGTGCCCGACAACGCGGCGGCGGTGGAGTATGCGTCGCAGATTGCACGGGTCGTGGCTGCAGATCTCAGTGGAACAGGACTGTTTCGCGAAATTTCAGCGGACGCTTTTATCAGCCGGGTGAGCAGTTTCGAGGCCCCTGTCCAGTTCGCGGATTGGAAGGCGATCAACGCACAGGCGCTGGTAACCGGTGCGGTCAATGTCTCGGGGAATCGTCTGACCGTCCGGTTCCGGGTCTGGGATGTGTTTTCCGGTGCAGAACTCGGCGACGGTCTGCAATTCACCGGCACCTCGGACGGCTGGCGGCGTATGGCACACAAGGTCGCCGATCAGGTCTACAGCCGTATCACCGGTGAAGGGGCCTATTTTGACAGCCGCGTTGCCTTTGTTTCGGAAAGCGGCCCCAAAGACCAGCGCCGCAAGCGCTTGGCAATCATGGACTATGATGGCGCCAATGTTCAGTACCTGACCGATAGCGCCGCGATTGTTCTGGCCCCGCGATTTTCATCGTCTGGAGATCGGTTGTTATACACAAGTTATGAAAGCGGCGCACCGCGCATCTATGTGCTGGATATTGGCAGTGTGCAGCGAAGGGTGCTGCCAACTCAAGAAGGGACAATGAGCTTTGCCCCAAGGTTCTCTCCCGATGGCGGCACAGTTCTGTATTCTCTGTCCCAAGGCGGAAATACTGATCTTTGGAAGATGGACGTTGCCTCGGGTAACAGTGCCCGGCTCACCAGCGCTCCATCGATTGAAACCGCGCCCAGTTATTCTCCGGATGGCAGCCGGATCGTATTCGAAAGCGACCGCTCGGGTTCGCCGCAACTGTATATTATGTCAGCCGCTGGCGGCGATGCCACGCGGATCAGTTTCGGCCCAGGGCGCTATGGGACACCGGTATGGTCCCCGCGCGGTGACCTGATTGCCTTTACCAAGCAGAATGAAGGCCGTTTTCACATTGGGGTAATGCGAACCGACGGCAAGGAAGAACGCCTATTGACGGCCTCTTTTCTTGATGAAGGGCCAACATGGGCGCCGAATGGGCGAGTAATCATGTTCACGCGGGAAACGCAGGGTGCAGATGGGCGGTCAACGCTTTATTCAGTGGATATTTCGGGGCGCAACCTGAAGGCGGTTCGCACGCCGGATGGTGGCAGCGATCCAACGTGGTCACCCTTGCAGAAATAGCGGCATAACGACTGCGCGATCTCGTTCACAAGGGGCGGGCAGTGTGGTAAACAAAGACAAACAACAAACAAACCAAGAGGCGACTGGAAATGAACGTATTGAGCAAATTTGCCGCTCTAGGCGCGGTGGCGCTGCTTGCGGCGTGCAGCAACAACGACCCTTCAACATGGGGCAACGGTGGGGCAGGCGGGGCCGGTGGTGTATTGGCGCCGGGATCGGTCAGTGATCCGCACTCTCCAGCATATTTCCAGCAAGCCGTTGGTGATCGTGTACTGTTTGCGGTCGATCAATCGACTCTGTCGCCCGAGGCACAGGCGACGCTGCAAGCACAGGCGGAATGGCTGATGAGCAACCCTGACTATACCGCGACCATCGAAGGTCATGCGGACGAACAGGGCACACGTGAATACAACCTTGCTCTTGGTGCACGCCGTGCCAATGCGGCACGCGAGTTTTTGGTCTCGCGTGGTGTTGCGGGCAACCGCCTGACAACTATCAGCTATGGCAAGGAACGACCGATTGAGATTTGCAGCGACGAGGCGTGCTATTCCAAGAACCGCCGGGCTGTTACGGTCCTGACCGGCGCAACTACAGGATAATTTCGATGCGCATCGCGGCTTTGGTTCTGGTAGCAGTTGTTTCCACGGCGGGCGTCGCCCGAGGGCAGGATCAGCAGACACTTGCGGATATCCGGCAGGAACTTACGGTTCTCCATGTGGAAATCCAGCGGCTCAAGCGCGAGTTTTCCACCACCGGGTCACCCTCGCCCAATCTGGCGGGCAGTTCGGTGTTGGAGCGCGTGGATGCAATCGAGGCTGAGTTGCAGCGGATTACGAAGCAGACCGAACAGCTGAACGCTCGAATTGACCGCGTAGTTATCGATGGTACGAACCGCATAGGTGACTTGGAGTTCCGGCTGGTCGAACTGGAAGGTGGCGATCTGGGAGCATTGGGTGAGACGACCACGCTGGGCGGTGATACGGGCGGAGAGACAGCACCCGTCATTGCACCTGCACCGCCAACCTCTGTGGGTGAGCAACTGGCAATTGGTGAACGGTCCGAATTTGATGCCGCTACTCAGGCTTTGGCCGAAGGCGATTTTCAGAAGGCGGCCGATCTCCTTACAGACTTCGACCTTAATTATCCGGGTAGCCCCCTGTCGTCCGAAGCGCACCTGCGCCGCGGTCAGGCGTTGGAAGGTCTCGGTGACACTCGGGAAGCTGCACGCGCCTATCTGGCCAGTTTCACCGGCGATTCTGAAGGGCCTTTCGCGCCAGAGGCGCTATATGAACTCGGCGCGGCGCTGGGGCGCTTGGGACAAACCGAACAGGCTTGCATCACGCTGGGTGAAGTCAATGTGCGGTTTCCGACATCGATCTCGGTGGCGGACGCCAGCCAGGAGATGGCGGCGCTGGGCTGTTCTTGACGCAGAGCAGCCATACATTTTCTAAAGAAATCCGGGCCGCGCTGCCACTCGATTTGCCGACGCGCCTGGGCGTCGCGGTGTCCGGTGGCGGAGACTCGGTTGCGTTGCTGAACCTTTTGAGCGAGGCACTAAAAGCCGAGAATACCGAATTGCTTGCCGTCACTGTGGATCACGGCCTGCGCAAGGGTTCAGCCGCCGAGGCCGCTGGCGTGGCAGCCTTGGCCAAGACTATGGGGCTTGCCCATGACACCCTGCACTGGACAGGTTGGGATGGAACCGGGAATTTGCAGGACCAGGCGCGCCGGGCCCGTTACCGGCTGTTAGTCGATTGGGCCAAACGCAATGAGGTGACGGCGATTGCCTTGGGGCACACTGCGGACGATCAGGCGGAAACGGTTCTGATGCGGCTGGGGCGCGCATCGGGCGTTTCGGGATTGGCAGCCATGTCACGCGTCCGCGAGCAGGGCGGAGTGCTGTTTTTGCGTCCTATGCTAGGGATCACACGGAACCGTTTGCGCCAGTATCTGTGCAGCAAAGATCTGGCATGGGTCGAGGACCCTTCGAATCGGGACGTTCAATTCGACCGGATCAAGGTGCGAAAATCGCTTCCAGAGTTTGAAGCACTGGGGATCACGCCCCTGGTATTGGCCGAAGTTGCTCAAAACATGGGGCAGGCGCGCGACGCCTTGGACCATTATTTGCGCAAGGAAGCCGAAAAGCTCACAACAATTTCAGACGGGGATATTCTGGTCGACCGGCAAGGATTTGCAGCGTTGCCCGATGAAATTGCGCGGCGATTGATTGTCGCGATCGTGCGATGGATCGGTGGAGGAGATTATCCTCCACGCCGAGCTTCGGTGCGGCGGATTATGACGGCCATGGCAGAAGAAAAAACCGCTGTTCTGGGCGGTTGCCTATTTCTACCGGACGGCGGAAACATGCGTTTCTGTCGTGAATACAACGCAGTCCGTGATTGCGTTTGTTCAATTGATGCAATTTGGGATCGGCGCTGGCACATCACTGGTCCGCTGGAAGTTGGAATTGAAGTGCGTGCTTTGGGTGCCGAAGGACTGAAGCAGGTTCCTGACTGGAGGGCTGTTGGTCGCCCGTATTCCACCTTGCTTGCGACGCCATCCGTGTGGCGCGGTGATGAATTGCGGTCGGCCCCGCTTGCCGGATTTGCCAACGGCTGGGAGGCGAAATTGCTTGCAAACGGCGAAGAGTTTTATGCATCGCTTTTATCGCATTGAACCTGCGGCAATCATCTCTATTTTAGTGGTCTAGCTGGCAACCTCCTTCAATGCCGAACGATTTGGGAGTATTTCCTTGGGCAACGCTCGTAATATCGCCTTTTGGGTCGTCCTTTTTCTGCTGATTCTGGCACTGTTCAACCTGTTCAGCGGGTCGGGCGGAACGCTCCAGAGCCATGAAAAGACCTATTCCGAATTTGTCTCTGCCGTGGACGCCGGTGACGTAAGCCGCGTGACGCTGGATGGCGAACAAATCCGATACCGGACCAATGACGGGCGCGACTATGTGACCATCAAACCGGGTGATGCCGAGGTGACCCAACTTTTGATCGGCAAGGACATTCCGGTTCGTGCGGAAAAACAGCAGCAATCCGGTTTCCAGTCATTCCTGATCACGCTTCTGCCCTTCCTGTTGCTGATCGGTGTCTGGGTCTATTTCATGAACCGGATGCAAGGTGGCGGCAAAGGTGGCGCGATGGGCTTTGGCAAATCCAAGGCCAAGATGCTGACCGAAAAGCATGGTCGCGTGACCTTTGACGATGTTGCCGGTATCGACGAGGCCAAGGAAGAGCTGGAAGAGATTGTCGAATTCCTGCGAAACCCGCAGAAATTCAGCCGCCTTGGTGGCAAGATCCCCAAGGGCGCGCTGCTTGTTGGCCCTCCGGGTACCGGTAAGACGCTTCTGGCCCGGGCCATTGCGGGTGAGGCGGGCGTGCCCTTCTTCACCATCTCGGGTTCGGATTTTGTCGAAATGTTCGTTGGTGTGGGTGCGTCTCGCGTGCGCGACATGTTCGAGCAGGCGAAAAAGAATGCGCCCTGTATCGTGTTTATCGATGAGATTGACGCTGTGGGCCGCCATCGTGGCGCCGGGTATGGCGGCGGCAATGACGAGCGCGAACAAACGCTCAACCAGTTGCTGGTCGAAATGGACGGGTTTGAGGCCAACGAAGGTGTGATCATTCTGGCAGCCACCAACCGCAAGGACGTTCTGGACCCTGCGCTGTTGCGTCCAGGCCGGTTCGACCGTCAGGTCACGGTTGGCAATCCCGACATCAAGGGCCGTGAAAAGATTCTTGGTGTGCACGCACGCAAGACGCCGCTGGGCCCCGATGTCGACTTGCGCATCATCGCGCGCGGTACGCCAGGCTTCTCGGGTGCGGATCTGGCCAACCTCGTGAACGAGGCTGCACTGATGGCCGCGCGCGTGGGTCGCCGCTTTGTCACCATGGAAGATTTTGAAAACGCCAAGGACAAGGTGATGATGGGGGCCGAGCGCCGCTCGATGGTGCTCACTCAAGATCAAAAGGAAAAGACCGCCTATCACGAAGCCGGTCACGCTGTTGTCGGTCTGTCTCTGCCGTTGTGCGATCCCGTTTACAAAGCGACGATCATACCACGTGGGGGCGCATTGGGCATGGTCGTATCCCTGCCTGAAATGGATCGGCTGAATTATCACCGGGACGAATGCAAGCAAAAGCTGGCCATGACGATGGCGGGCAAAGCCGCCGAAGTCATCAAATACGGCGAGGATCACGTTTCGAACGGCCCGGCTGGCGACATCATGCAGGCCAGTCAGTTGGCGCGCGCCATGGTAATGCGTTGGGGTATGTCCGACAAGGTCGGGAATATCGACTATGCAGAGGCACATGAGGGATACCAAGGCAACACAGCCGGATTCTCGGTGTCGGCTCATACCAAGGAACTGATCGAGGAAGAGGTGAAGCGCTTTATCCAAGAAGGCTATGAAAAGGCTCATGAGATCCTCAGTGAACGGAAAGAGGATTGGGAGAGACTGGCGCAAGGTCTGCTGGAATATGAAACGCTGACCGGTGACGAGATCAAGCGGGTCATGAATGGTGATTCCCCGCACGAGGGCGACGATGAAAGCGATGATTCGGATAAGGGGAACGCGCCCAGCGTCACGGCCATCCCCAAGACCAAGCCCAAAAAGACTCCGCCAGAGGGCGGAATGGAGCCGGAACCTACAACTTGATCAATGAGAGAGACCCGGGGATAATCCCGGGTTTTTTTCTACCGTCCTTGACCCCACGAACCGTTTGGAAGCGAATTTTGGTTTTGCCTGATTTATGGGAAACCAACTACTCTACTGTCCCGATCGGAATGGAGCTGCAACTCACACCGTTCGAAGAAAACTGAACGATCAGAAACTGATCACGTTTCCGATTTGAAACCTCAGATTTTAGCATACGCCGCTTCATAGCGTGATTATGTCGGAATCCATATCTTGCGCAATTGTACACAACGGTATGGGTTGTCCAGCGCCGACGCTTGGCGTCGGTTTTGCACGGACTTCAATCAGGGATCACGCCCAATGGCTTATAAATCCGATATCGAAATTGCCCGCGAGGCGAACAAGAAGCCGATTCAAGAGATCGGTGCGAAGCTGGGGATATCCAGCGATGACCTTCTGCCTTATGGCCACGACAAGGCGAAGGTGAGTCAGGACTTCATCAACTCGGTTCAGGGCCGCGAAAACGGCAAGCTGATCCTTGTGACTGCGATCAACCCGACGCCGGCGGGCGAGGGCAAGACCACCACGACCGTTGGTCTTGGCGATGGTCTGAACCGCATCGGCAAGAACGCGATGATCTGTATCCGCGAAGCGTCCTTGGGTCCGAACTTTGGCATGAAGGGCGGCGCTGCTGGCGGCGGATATGCGCAGGTTGTTCCGATGGAGGAGATGAACCTGCATTTCACCGGCGACTTCCATGCCATCACCTCGGCGCATTCGCTGCTGTCTGCAATGATTGACAACCACATCTACTGGGGCAACGAGCAGGCCATTGACATGCGCCGCGTTGTCTGGCGCCGCGTTGTCGACATGAACGACCGTGCTTTGCGTCAGATCACTTGTTCGCTGGGCGGCGTGTCGAACGGCTTTCCGCGGGAAGCGGGTTATGACATCACCGTGGCCTCCGAGGTCATGGCGATCCTGTGCCTGGCAAACGATCTGCAGGATCTGGAAAAGCGCCTGGGTGACATCATCGTGGCCTATCGCCGCGACAAGACGCCGGTTTATTGCCGCGATATCAAGGCCGAAGGCGCGATGACCGTTCTGCTGAAGGACGCGATGCAGCCGAACCTGGTGCAGACGCTGGAAAACAACCCCGCCTTCGTGCATGGTGGCCCGTTTGCCAACATCGCGCATGGCTGCAACTCGGTCATCGCCACCAAGACCGCACTGAAAGTGGCCGACTATGTCGTGACCGAGGCAGGCTTCGGGGCCGATCTGGGTGCCGAGAAGTTCATGAACATCAAATGCCGCAAGGCGGGTATCGCTCCGTCTGCGGTTGTGGTTGTTGCCACCGTGCGTGCGATGAAGATGAACGGCGGCGTGGCCAAGGCCGACCTGGGCGCGGAAAACGTCGATGCGGTCAAGAAAGGCTGTGCGAACCTCGGCCGTCACATCGAGAACGTCAAATCATTTGGCGTCCCGGTTGTGGTTGCCATCAACCACTTCGTCACCGACACCGATGCCGAGGTTGAGGCGGTCAAGGCTTATGTGGCCGAGCATGGATCCGAGGCGATTGTGTCGCGTCACTGGGAACTGGGTTCCGAAGGATCCGAGGCGTTGGCCCGCCGGGTGGCGGAAATTGCCGACGCCGATATGGCCAACTTTGCGCCTATCTATCCCGACAACATGCCACTGTTCGAAAAGATCGAAACCATCGCCAAGCGCATCTATCGCGCTGACGAGGTTCTGGCTGACAAGTCGATCCGCAACCAGTTGAAGGATTGGGAAGAGGCTGGCTATGGCAATCTGCCGGTCTGTATGGCGAAAACCCAGTATTCATTCTCGACCGATCCTAACCTGCGCGGCGCGCCCACGGGCCATTCGGTTCCGGTTCGCGAAGTGCGGTTGAGCGCCGGTGCTGGGTTCATCGTGGTTGTCTGCGGTGAGATCATGACCATGCCAGGCCTGCCGCGCAAGCCGGCGGCCGAGACGATCCGTCTCAATGACGCAGGTCAGATCGAGGGCTTGTTCTAAGCGTCGAAATACGCCAATCCGTGGCCCGGGACATCCCGGGCCACAGGAGATTCCAATGCCCCCTTTGACACCGCCGCAGGACTGCACAACGATGCGCGAGTTGCGGGTTCAGATCGACCGGATTGACCGGGACTTGATCGGAATGCTGGTGGCTCGCACGCGCTATATCGACCGTGCGACCGAACTGAAGCCGACTGAGGCCATGCCCGCCCGCATTCCGGCCCGCGTCGAAGAGGTGGTTCATAACGTCCGCGCTACCGCTGCCGTTTCTGGAATGGATCCGGATCTGGCCGAGCGTCTTTGGCGCATATTGATTGATTGGTCGATCGCCCGTGAAGAGCAGGTGATCGGCGCTGACTGAAAAGCGGCCTGCGCCGAGTTGCGCCCCGGGCCGAAGCTGATGGAAGGGATCGAAAATGGTCGCGCAAGTAATCGACGGAAAAGCCTTTGCCGCCACGGTACGCGAACAGGTGGCCGGTCAGGTTGCAAAACTGAAGGCAGAACACGGTATCACCCCCGGCCTGGCCGTGGTGCTGGTGGGTGAAGACCCGGCCAGCCAGGTCTATGTCCGCTCCAAGGGCAAGATGACCGTCGAGGTCGGAATGAACAGCTATGAGCACAAGCTGGATGTGGATACCTCCGAGGCGGACCTGCTGGCGCTGATCGACAAGCTGAACAATGATCCGGCCGTTCATGGCATTCTGGTGCAACTGCCGCTGCCCAAGCACCTGAACGAAGATCTGGTGATCAATTCAATCGACCCGGCCAAGGATGTGGACGGGTTCCACATCTCGAACGTGGGTCTGCTAGGCACCGGCCAGAAGTCGATGGTTCCCTGCACACCGCTGGGCTGCCTGATGATGCTGCGCGATCACCACGGATCTCTGTCGGGTATGGATGCGGTTGTCATCGGTCGCTCGAACATCGTGGGCAAGCCGATGGCGCAGCTGCTGCTGGGTGACAGCTGCACCGTGACCATCGCGCATTCGCGCACCAAGGACCTGCCGGATGTGGTGCGCCGCGCCGATATCGTTGTAGCCGCCGTTGGCCGCCCCGAGATGGTGCCCGGCGACTGGATCAAGGAAGGCGCCACCGTGATCGACGTGGGCATCAACCGCATCGAGCGGGATGGCAAGACCAAGCTGGTCGGCGACGTACATTATGAAAGCGCATCACAAGTCGCGGGCGCCATCACCCCGGTCCCCGGCGGCGTCGGCCCCATGACCATCGCTTGCCTGCTCGCAAACACCCTCACCGCCTGCTGCCGCGCAAACAAACTCCCCGAACCAGAAGGCCTAACCGCGTAATTCTGACCGGCCGGGCCGCCTAGAGAGTTTGCTCGCCGCACCACAGATTCGAATGAAATCTCGAGAACCGCTGCTGACGCCCTGTCGGCGGCGGTATTCGTTTTCTCAGGATTGGATATTAAATTATTCACATCTGAATGATCTACGGTTATGGAACCTGCATATCCCCCAGCAGGTTGAAATCATTGAATTTGGGTGAACGAGAAGATGCTTCGGAGTGCATATCGGAAACTACGGCACGGCCTGTATGGCGTGGTCGTTCCCGCAATTGCCCTTGTTCTGGTCTTGGCCTTTTCCTTTGAGAATTTGGGTGGCGTCGATTTATCGATCTCCCGCAGGCTCGCTTTTTGGTTTGCATTGGTGGCGGCCTCGCTCATGATTGCACGCATTTCAATCCGATACGTCGAGAATGCGCGCGTTTTGTCCGGGCGGGCAATCAAAGATGTCGCTGTTGTCTTGATGTTCATGGTTTTATTTACGCCGTGGCTTTGGATTTCGGCCAGTTTGGTTTTTTCATATGCCGATGGCACTGATCCCATGTTTACAACAGTGACGAAATTCGGGGCTTTGTTCGCGATCGGCCTGGTGGTGGTGCGGCGCGGGCTTGTGGAAGCTCAGACTATGCCTGACGAAACCCCTGAACCTGCTAAGCCCAGATTGTATCGGCGTTTGCCAGAGGCGTTTGGCGGCGACATTCTTCGGCTGACGGCCACAGACCATTGTGTCGAGGTTGTCACGAGTGAGGGAACGCACACCATTAGAATCCGGTTCGGTGATGCCATCGATGAGATGGATCCGGTTCCGGGGTATTGTGCCCACCGATCTCATTGGGTCACCTCTGCTGCTATCCAGAGTTCGGAACGACGGAATGGCAAGATTGTATTGCGCTTGACGAACGGAGATCTGGTGCCGGTCGGCCGAAAATACCGCCCAAATCTGGAAGCAGCAGGAATCCTTTAGCGGGGCATTGGCACTGGTCTGGGTTGAGGGCCAGTGAGAATTGCGATTGCGTCCAGGGCAAAAAGCGAGGTCAAAGCGCTGGTGTCGCTGCCCAGCCCTCCAGTATAGGTGCCATATGCGGGCAGGATCAGGCGCACCGCATCCACAAGGAAAGCAGGCCTTGACACGCTTCGTCCACGGACACGAAGGGTGACTTTGGGATGAAAATGACCGGAAATCTCAGCCTTACTGCCAGAAGCCGCGATGTGTCGGAAGGTCAGTGGCCCGCATGCCCAATCGGACAGATGCGCACCGCCCATGTCGACGGGTCCAGGATCGTGGTTTCCTTCGATCCAGATCCAACGGCGGCCGGCTTGCAATGCCGCAATCTGCGCCCTTTCGGCTACCGGCATTTTTTCGGCTGCATCGAGGTCGTCGAAACTGTCTCCAAGGCAGACAACAGTGGACGCGCGAGACAGCGCAATATCGGCGGCAAGCCTGTCGACCGTATCCCGTGTTTCGTAAGGCGGCAAAAAAGCCCCGTAGCGGCGAGCAGCGCGTTCAGATTTTCCGAAATGAAGGTCTGAGACACAGAGCAATTTCTGTTCCGGCCACCATAGAGCACCGGACCCAAGGGCCACCAGTTTTTGCCCGAAAAATGAAAACTCAAACCCGTTCATGGTACGTTGCTATGCCTGACTGAAGTGAGTTTTCAACCCGAAATCGATCGCCCTCAAGGGGCGAGGCCCGCGTGCCGCAGAAGCATTTGACTTTCCTCGGCCAGCAGCCGCTCTTCGGCCTCGCCCCTAATTGCCACTTTCCCGACTTCCAGAAACAATGGAGCCGCCAGTGGAGAAATGTGGTTCAGGCGGATGAGATCAATCCTGCCGTCGACGCGTTCCAGCATCTCTTCGATCCGCGCGAAATCGACCAGTCCGCGCATGGCCTCCTCACGTGTGATCTGCAACAGCAAATGTTCGGGGTCATATTTGACCAAAGTGTCATAAAGGATATCTGATGAGAATGTGGCCTGCCGACCGGTCTTGCGTTGCCCCGCTATGTTGCGCTCGATCAGCCCTGCAATTGTTGCGCTGGTTCGAAATGTGCGTTTCATCAACTGATTGCCGGAGAACCATCGTTCCAAGCCGTTACGCAGCACCTCTACTTCAAGCAAAGATCGAGGATCGGAAACTTTATCCAATCCCCAGATCAGAGTTGCATAGTCGTTAGCGACAAAGCCAAGTGGCGCCAATCCCTGTTCCTCCATCTGCTTCGTCAACAGCAAGCCCAAGGTTTGTTGTCCGTTTCGACCGGCAAAACCAAAAACGCAGATATGTTCGCGCCCTTCGCTGGGAAAGCTTTCTATCAGCAGTCGACCTTGCCGGGGTAACTGCGAAACCTCGCGTTGCAGTGCCAGCCATTCGGCCGTGTGCGCGGGGAGTTGTGGCCAGTCGGGCTGCGCAAAGATGTCAAGAATGCGCGAACACAGTTGGGTGGATGTCGAGAATTTGCTTCCGGAAAACACTGCGATCTTTGGCTTTCGACTAGCCTGCCGGCTGACTTCGACGACCATTTCACGCAACCCCTCGTACCGCACGATCTGGCCGCCGATCAGAAATGTGTCACCGGGTGTCAGTGAGGCGGCAAAGCCTTCCTCCACTTCTCCCAACGGTTTTCCGCCTCTGTTTCGTTTCAGGCGGACCTTGAGCATGTCGGCGTCCTGAATCGTTCCGATGTTCATGCGTATCCGCTGTGCTGCGCGAGGGTCGCGCAGCTGCCACATACCGTTTGGTTGCTCCTGCAATCGCTGCCAACGGTCGTAAGCCTGTAAGGCGTAGCCGCCTGTCGCGCAGAAATCGAGACAGGCATCGAACTCTGTTCTACTCAAGTCGGAAAATGGCCCAGCTGCCGACATCTCGGTATAAAGCGCCTCGGAATCAAAGGGGCCCGATGCGGCTGCGATCAGAATATGCTGGCACAAGACATCGCGAGGACCACGGCCGCGTGGCTCGCCATCCAGATCGCGCGCTCGCACCGCCTCCAAAGCGGCAACGCATTCCACCACTTCAAAGCGGTTTGCGGGCACCAGCAACGCCTTGGAGGGTGCATTGTAGCGATGGTTCGCCCGTCCGATCCGTTGGACCAGCCGCTTGACGTTCTTGGGAGCGCCGATCTGGATCACCAGATCCACGTCGCCCCAATCGATCCCCAGATCCAATGAGCCAGTGCAGACGATGGCACGCAACTCTCCCCGCACCATCGCGGCTTCGACCCGTTCACGTTGTTGCCGGTCAAGGCTGCCGTGGTGTATTCCAATCGGTAGTCGGTCATCGTTCGCCAACCACAGATTGTGAAAGAAGATTTCGGCCTGCGCTCTCGTATTGTGAAAGATCAGCGTGGTCTTGTGTTTCCTGACCTGTTCCAGAACGGCAGGGATCGCATAAGCCGCTCCTCCGCCGGACCACGGCGGTGCCTGACCGATTTCAAGCATCGAAATATCCGGGTCCGGCCCCGGGTCGGCCAGAACGATTTCGCAAGGATTGGGGTGGTGGGCAAGATAGGACGCGATCGATTGCGGATCCTCGACCGTGGCTGACAGGCCCACACGGCGCAGGTTTGGGCGCATGGATTGAAGCCTGGCCAGCGCCAGCATCAATTGGTCCCCGCGCTTGCTTTCTGCCAAGGCATGGATTTCATCGACGATCACCCGTTCCAAACCAGCAAAAACTCTTGGTGCGTCCTCATATGACGTCAGCAGGGCCAAGCTTTCAGGGGTCGTCAGCAGGACATGCGGCGGATCGGCGCGCTGACGTTTCTTCTGCGTCGCCGAAGTGTCGCCGGTTCGGTCTTCGACACGGATCGGCAGGCCGATTTCGTCCACTGGCGCGCGCAAGTTCCGTTTTATGTCCGCAGCCAAAGCCTTGAGTGGCGAGACATAAAGCGTGTGCAGCCCATAATGTGACCCATCGGCTAGTTCCGCGAGAGTCGGCAGAAAGCCGGCCATGGTCTTGCCTCCGCCAGTGGGCGCGACGAGCAATGCTCCAGGTTTCGCGGCTTTCTCGAAGAGTGCGATCTGATGCGGATGGATCGCCCAACCTTTCGACCTGAACCAGTTCAAGATAGGAGCGGGAATCATTACCATAAGATCAGACTATCCCGCACGGCCAACCGACTGAAACAACAGTCTCAAATTCTCGCTAGCCAGTGGTGCGCAAGAGCACAGTGACTGCGGCGTTTGTGCGATCTGCACCAATCCCTTTCGCGTGTTTTCGAATTGTTGGAAACATTCTCGGGACACTACATTTCCCTCTTGACCCTTCTTGGCCCCTCCCTTAAATGCCCTCTCACTTGTGGCGGAGTAGCTCAGTTGGTTAGAGCAGCGGAATCATAATCCGCGTGTCGGGGGTTCAAGTCCCTCCTCCGCTACCAAATACCCTGAAAACATTGTACGCTTTCAGATGGCTTTGCTCGCGCAGAGCCGCCGACCCATGCCTTGTCATGCAATCTCAAGGCCGGATCAGACTGACGCATTGATCTGATCGAGTGACGGGCGTGGCAAAGTGTCCAGAAAACGAAACACGTCTCTTCGGCACGTGGTTCCAGACCAATCCGGCGGGAAGAAGACAGCGGGCAGTTCCGGGTGTCTAAGGACCACGCGGCGCCATCGATGCACGATCAGAGTTCGCAGGGTTGCGGCCTGTAACGGCGTGGGTCGCCAGTTCGCAGGGCGAGCCTCAAGCACAGTCCGAATGGAGTGTTGTAGGCTGTTGCACGCCTCTCGCAGGTCCGGAGGACAGAGGCGGTTTTGTAGCCAGACCGGTGCGGCGTGCGCCGAAACCTCAAAAACGGCCAGGTCTTCGCAATTCCTTGGAGCAGGGCCGGCGCCAAGCGCAACAGTTCGACCTAAGGCGGTATAGTCACTCGCCATCATCAGGTCATCCAGCGTGTGGACGCCAGGCCCATCTTCGGCGATCAACAGGTGCCATCGGTCTGGAATCTGAAGGTCGCGGGCGTAAATGCGCGGTGTGACCTGCGCCGATTGGGTTCTGCCAAATTCGCTGAGAAAGTGTTTGGATTCGCGCCCTGAGCGGACGCTTTCAATCCAGCCGTCCTTTCGAAGTCGATGCAATGCGACGCGTATAGCTTCGGGCTTGATACCCATCGGTTCGATGATCCGGCTTAGTGCGCCGCCAGAGATCCGTGCGTCGCGCTCCTGCGCCAAATCGCCGAAAAGGGACACGATAATGGACCAGACCCTCTGGTTCTGAGGGTCCGCCAATTCGGCTGCAGCATCTTCGAACCAGGTATTCCCATTCGTCATGAAGACAGATTAAACCTGTGCGACCGATAAGAAAATCCGATTATTTGTCGCCAAACAACGCGGGTCAGATTCGCGGGCAAGCGGGTCAGGCCCGCCGATCAATACGCGTTCATCGTAAGCAATTCGTATTCCGCCACCAACTCGTCATCCTGATTGGTCAGGGTGACATGCCAGCGTATTTCGCCATAATCGTCAGTGCGGCGGGTCTTTTTCTTGACAGTTAAGCGTACCTTTATGCTGTCGCCAGCGCTGACGGGTTTCATGAAGCGCAGACCGTCAAGCCCGGTATTGGCCAGAACCGGCCCTTCGTTCGGTTCCACGAACAGGCCGGCAGCAAAGGATAGCAGCAGATAGCCATGTGCCACGCGGCCGGGAAAGAAGGGGTTCCGACCAGCGGCTTCCTCGTCCATGTGGGCATAGAATGTATCACCGGTGAATTGCGCGAAATGTTCGATGTCGTCCATCGTGATGGTGCGCGATGGAGTGTGCAGAGTTTCGCCCAAGGCCAGTTCCCCGAACTTTCGGGTGAAGGGGTGGGCAGGCCCCTTGATTTCCGCTGCTCCGGGTACCCATTTCTCCCCAATGGTGGCCAGCATTTCGGGCGAACCCTGCACCGCGGTGCGCTGCATATAATGTTTCACACCGCGCACACCACCCATTTCCTCACCGCCGCCGGCGCGGCCGGGACCGCCATGAACCATGTGAGGCAGGGGAGAGCCGTGGCCGGTCGCTTCCTTCATCGAGTCCCGATTGTTTATGTAGATCCGTCCATGATAGGCTCCCGCGCCTAGCACGATGTCTCGGGCAACCTGCAGGTCGTGGGTGATGACAGACGTTACCAGCGAACCCTGACCGCGATTTGCGAGGGCGACCGCATGATCCAGATCACGATACCCCATGATCGTCGAGACAGGGCCAAAGGCTTCGGTGTCATGCACCCGGGCGGCGTTGTCAGGATCGGCGCAATGGTACAGCATCGGCGGCACAAACGCGCCCCTGGCCGCATCTGCCCCTACCACCTCGAATGCGTCGGGGTCGCCAAATACGCGCTCGGCTTCTTGACCAATGATCGCAGCCTTGGCCAGAACATCCGCTTTTTGCCCGTTCGATACCAACGCACCCATCCGTGTGCCTTCCAGCCGGGGATCTCCGATCACGGTTTTCGACAGTCGTGCGGAAAGAGAGTCGATCACGGCTTCAACTCGCGCTTGCGGTGCGATGATGCGGCGGATGGCAGTGCACTTTTGCCCCGCCTTGGTGGTCATCTCGCGCGCGACTTCCTTGACGAACAGGTCGAACTCGGTTGTGCCGGGTTCGGCGTCCGGCCCCAAAATCGAAGCGTTGAGGCTGTCCTGCTCGGCCACGAACCTCACGGAGCTTTCAAGAATAACGGGGTTCTGCCGCAGTTTCAGTGCGGTGTTGGCCGAGCCGGTGAAACTGATCACATCCTGACAGTCCAAACGATCCAGCGTGTCACCCAGACCGCCGGAAACCAGTTGCAACGCGCCTGCTGGCAGAATGCCACTGTCAAGCATGATCCGAACCGCCAGTTCGGTGACATAGCAGCTGTTTGTGGCGGGCTTTACGATGGCCGGAACGCCCGCCAACATGGTGGGGGCCAGCTTTTCCAGCATCCCCCAGACCGGGAAGTTGAAGGCGTTGATGTGAATGGCAACACCTTGTAGCGGGGTGCAGACGTGCTGGCCGAGAAAGGTGCCGTTGCGAGAAAGCTGTTCCACGTCGCCGTCAAGATAGACGTGCCCATCAGGCATCTCACGGCGGCCCTTGGAGGCGAAAACGAACATCGTGCCGATTCCGCCGTCGATATCGATCAGATGGTCGGACTGGGTCGCGCCAGTGTTGAAGCTCAACTCATACAGCTCCTGCTTTCGCGCGTTCAGAGCCTGCGCAAGAGCCTTGAGCATCTTGGCGCGCTCGTGGAACGTTATCTTTCGTAGGGCCGGGCCACCCTTGCTGCGGGCGTAGTCCAGCATTGCCTGCACATCCAGGGCCGAGTTTCCTGCAGTTGCGATTGGTTCACCAGTGATGGCCGAAGCGATGATGCGTGCGCCCGCACCGGGAGCCACCCAATCTCCGGCGGCAAAACTGGAAATCTGTTGCAAGCTCATGGGACTCTCCTGTTCCTGTCACGCGGCTACGGCGGCGTATTGATTACTATATAATTAACCGAACGATCGGTCAATAAATTGTTGTTTGTACCATACCCGAATGGCGTAGGCGAAAGCTCCGGCCAACGGAAATGTCAGTGACCTAGTGCGCCCATCTGCTGAGGCAGATACAGAACCACGATGGGGACCAGAACGATCAGGGCCAGACGAAAGATATCCGCCACCCAAAAAGGCGTCACGCCACGGAAAATCGTGCCGGTCGAGACGTCGCCGACAACCCCTTTCAGGATGAAAACGTTCAGTCCGACCGGTGGGGTGATCAGTGATATCTCGGTCACAACCACAACGACAATGCCAAACCAGATTGGATCATAACCCAGCGAAGTCACCAGGGGAAAAAAGATAGGCACGGTCAGCAACAACATCGATAGGGATTCAAACACGCAGCCCAGGATGATGTATATGCCCAGGATCATCAGGATCACGACGAAAGGCGATACGTCATAGGCAGTAACTAACCCTATGAGGGCTTCGGGAAGACCTGCGAGGTTGATGAAGTTTGAGAAGATCTGCGCACCGATCAGAACCGAAAACAGGGCCGCCGCTGTGAAGGTGGTTTCTTTCAACACCTCAAATGTGGAGCCGACGGTCAAACCGCCACGGAACAAGGCGATCAGAAATGCTCCTGCGGCCCCCATTCCCGCCGCTTCGGTCGGCGAAAAAGTCAGGTTCAGGGGGTGGAAGTCAAAGGCCCCGTACAAGCCGCCAATAACAAGGAAGAACAGCAGCAAGACAGCCCAGACAGACCCAAGCGCGCGGAGCCGTTCGCCCCAGCCGGCGCGTTCGCCTGCGGGGCCGGCCTCGGGGTTGCGCCACACGGTCCAACGCACGGCAAACAGGTAGAACAGGATGCCCAGAAGCCCCGGAATGATCCCTGCCATGAACAGTTTTCCTATCGAGGTTTCGGTCAGAAGCCCATAGATCACAAGGATGACCGAGGGCGGTATCAGGATGCCCAAGGTACCGCCCGCCGCGATGGAGGCGGTGCTCAATTCATCCGAATAACCATAGCGGCGCATCTGCGGCATGGCGACCTTGGACATGGTGGCTGCGGTGGCCAGTGATGATCCGCAGATGGCCGAAAAGCCACCACAGGCCGCAACGGTTGCCATGGCGATACCGCCGCGCATGTGGCCAAGAAAAGCATTGGACACTGCGTAGAGCTCGCGCGCCATTCCGCCCTTGTTCACGAAAAGACCCATGAGGATGAACAATGGAACCACAGAAAGACCATAGTCCTGGGCGGTGTCCGTGATCTGACGACCAACCATCGACATCGCGGCCTTGAGGCCGCGTTCGTCAAAGATCGAGCCGCCGCGCTCGTAAGCGAAGCCCAGCGTCCCGACCAAACCCATCGCGAAAACAATAGGCAGGCGCACGAGCACCAGAATCAGGACCAGTGCAAATCCGATCAGTGCTGCGGTCATTGGGTGTGCTCCGAGAGGTAGTGAGGTGCGAAGAAGTGCAGAAGGCCGGTAACGATCATCACAACTCCGGTGATTGCCACCGAGATCGTGATGAACCAGCCAACGATGTAGGTCGGAATGGCCAGGTATTCGGTCACATCCCCATAGTCGCGCGCGCGCTCGGCCAGAATCCAGACACGTTGCGCGGGCCAGTACATCATGATGCCGCTCGCCAGATAGATGATGCCATCACGTATGCGATCAAGCCGGAACCGGTGAAAAAAACTGTCTGTCAGATCCACGGCGATCTGGCCATTTGTTACCGAGATGATTGGCAACACGGAAAACACCAGAACAGCCATAAAGATGCGGGTAAGTTCAGTGGCGGCTTCGATGGGCGAATTGAACACCGAGCGCAGGATCACGTCGCAGAAGGTCATCACCATCAGGATGAACAGGGCGATGCTGGCCACTATCACCGGCAGGATGCTGGCTCGGCGCACAAGGTGAATAAGGGATGTCATGAATGGTCTCCCGGAGGTTCAGGGGCGGCCGACTGCCGCCCCCGGTGATGGGCTTAGTTGCCCGCCATTTCCGACTTGATCATGTCATAGGCGGCCTGCGCATCTACGCCGGTTGCGTCGACTTCGGCGATGACCTTTGCGCGGATGTCTTCGGCAATCGCCGCGAATTTCTCAAGGTCTGCATCCGAGGCAGCGTTGATTGCATTGCCCTCGGCAGCTTCGGTTTCCTCGCGGCCAATGGCGTCGATCTCATCCCAGATCTTGCCGATCTCGCGGCTCAGCGGCTCGCCGAACACCTTCTCTTCCAATACGGCCTGAATATCTTCAGGCAGATCTGCAAAAGTGTCTTCGTTCATGATGAAGGCGAAGGAACCACGGTAAAGTCCGCCGGGCATTTCATAGACGTTTTGCGCGACTTCGGTCAGCTTGAAACCTTTGCGGGATTCGAAGGGCATAACTACGCCATCGGCCGCTTTCGATGCAAGTGTTTCATAGACCTTTGGGGCTGGAACCTGAATGCCGGTCGCGCCTAACGCCGTACCGACATCGCCACCGACACCGCCGGGAATACGGACCTTGAGGCCCGAGAACTGGTCAAGGCCAGTCACGGACGAGTTGGAATGGAGTTGGGCGGGACCATGCGTGTGCAGGGCGATCACCTTGACGCCGCGATGCTCGTCTGCGGCCTTCAAGTACTTGTCATATGTGCGCCAATAGGCAACCGAAGCCGCCTCGGCCGAGCCTTCGTATCCGGGCAGTTCGATCAGCTTGGTGACGACGAACCGCCCCGGCTGATAACCGTGGAAAATGATCGAGGCATCGGCGGCGCCATCCTGGATCAGGTCCATCTGCGCGGGCGGTGGTGCGATGCCAAGCTTCAGCTCGGCGGTCACCTGGCCGTCGGTTGCCTCTTCGACCATCTCGACAAACTTGGGCCACATCATTGCGTTGATGCCGTGGGTCGGCGGCGCCCAGCTGGAAATGGTCAGCGTATAGTCCGCCGCCATCGCCACGGTGCCGCTTACCGCCAGCGCGGCCGAAGCCAACAGGGATGAGAGCTTGGTGAATTTCATGACTGGATTTCCTCCTCCAAAACGTGAGTCATAAATGCGTTAATGGTCCTTTTTGTAACCATCAACAGGTTAAGTTGTTCTGCATCGGATCGGCGAGTTGCCACGAATTCGGGCTTTCGATTTCGAGCTTTCGCATGATTGCGGCCATGTGTTCCGGGCCATTTTTCGCGGCCAGATGCATCGGCCCGCCGCGCCAGCGCGGAAAGCCGTAGCCGTGCAATTGAACCATATCCACGTCTTCCGGGCGTTCGGCGATTCCTTCCTGCACGATCAGCGCGCCCTCGTTGGCCAGCACAGCCAGAAGCCGATCTGCAATGTCTTTTGGGGTGAACTTTCGGCGAGTGATGCCACGCTGTGTTGAATTGGCTTCGATCAGGGTTTCAACCTCAGGGTCGCGTTGGGGGAAACGTGACCCATCGTCATATTTGTACCACCCTTCACCGGTTCTTTGGCCAAACCGCCCCATCTCGCAAAGCGTATCAGCGATGGTCTCATAGCGCTCACGCGGGTTACGGGCGGGGGCTTGCCGTTTCCGATTGGCCCAGGCGATTTGCAATCCCGTCAGATCCTGCAACTCGAATGGCCCCATCGGCAGGCCCTCCGCCCGCATGGCAGCGTCGACCTCGTGAGGCAGGGCACCATCGGCCAGCAGGTATTCAGCCTCGCGCCGGTATGCGGCAAGCATTCGGTTCCCGATGAAGCCGTCGCAGATATCAGCAAGGACCGCAATCTTGCGCAGTTTCTTGGCAAATGCAAAACCAGTTGCAAGTACCTCTGATGCGGTATCTGGCGTCTTGACGATTTCCAGCAGTTTCATCACATGCGCAGGGCTGAAGAAATGCAGCCCCAAACAGCGGGCCGGGTTGGCGACGCTGTCGAAGATCAGGGTCGGATCAAGGTAGGACGTATTGGTAGCCAGAATGGCGTCTTTCGACATCGCCATTGAGAGTTGCGAGAACACGCCGCGTTTTGTGTCGAGATCTTCGAACACTGCCTCTATCGCTAGATCGGCGTCGGCTGCATCGGTATAATCACTGGTCGTGTTCAGTTTCCCGAGCATTTCTTGATACTGTTCGGAACTGGTTTTCCCCCGTTTGACGCCCCCTTCGATCAGGGCGGATACGCGATCGCGGGCGGCCAGGGCAGCCTCTGTATCGCGCTCGATCAGGGTGACAAAATACCCGCCACTTAGGCAGGCAGTGGCGATACCAGCGCCCATCAAACCGCCGCCGACAATTGCGATCTGGTTCAGGTCACGTGGGGTAACGCCGTCGATCGCTTTGGGTTTGCTGACAATCCTTTCGGCAAAAAAAGCGTACCGAAGTGCACGGCTCTCATCGGATTGGCGAAGTCTGAGATGCAGCGCCCGTTCCTTAGGCTGACCTTCGGAAAAAGGCCGCGCGACCCACTGCAGCGCTTTCAGGTTCAGGACGGGTGACTTCTGCCCCTTGGCGGCTTTTGAAAGACTGGCGACGGTCGCCTCATAGGTGTCGCGATCCAATGTGTCGGATTTACGCAGGCTGACAATTTCGGGCCGGTTCTGAAGGGTTCGGGTGAACTCCACAGCAGCTTGACGCAGGTCTCCCGACACAATCTGGTCAATTCCGCCCAAAGCGAGCATCTCTTCCGCGTCAAATATTTTACCCCTGCACGCCATGTCGATCGCAGCCTGCATCCCGATCAGGCGCGGGGTGCGCTGGGTACCGCCTGCACCGGGGATGAGGCCGACATTAACTTCCGGCAAGCCAAACTTCGTGCCCTCTGAAGCGATACGCCATGCGCAGGCCATTGCTATCTCAAAGCCGCCTCCAAGGACGTTTCCGTGCATGACGGCGACAAATGGGGTTTTACTGTCCTCAAATAACTGGACTACATCGGGCAAATGCGGTTCCTCTGCAGGGCGATCGAATTCCGACATGTCGCCCCCGGCGATGAATGTGCGGCCCGCGCAGATCAAAATGGCCACGCGCGCGCCCTGCACGTCAGCAACCGCTTTCTTCAATCCCGCTCGAACGGCGGTCGAAGTGGCATTCACCGGCGGATTGTCAATTTCCACCCAAGCGATGTCACCTTTGCGTTCTACCGAGATCACCGGTTTGTCAGACATATCCTTGCCCCGATTGGCTGGGAATCGTTTCGTGAAGAATTTATTGACCAACCGTTCGGTTTATGCAAGAACATTGTTGAAATAATCGCAAAGCGAGCTGGTGATGACCGATACGATTCTTACCCAAAGCCATGGGAATTGGGTTGAAATCACTCTCAACCGTCCCGACAGGCTGAACAGTTTTACCGATGAGATGCACAATGCGCTTCGATCCGCATTGGAAACGTCGCGCGACGATGGTGCGCGTGCGATACTGTTGACTGGGGCGGGGCGCGGGTTTTGCGCAGGGCAGGATTTGGGGGATCGTGATCCTTCGAAAATGGATGGTCCTCCCGATCTCGGCAACACGGTTCGCACGTTCTATGCGCCGCTGGTCCGCCTGATCCGGGCGCTGGATTTTCCGGTCATCTGCGCGGTGAACGGGGTAGCCGCGGGGGCGGGTGCCAATATCGCGCTTGCCTGCGACATTGTTATGGCAGCTGAAAGTGCAAAATTCATCCAGTCGTTTTCTAAGGTCGGCCTGATCCCTGACACCGGCGGTTCTTGGCACCTACCTCGCCTGTTGGGCGAAGCTCGAGCTAAGGGGTTGGCGCTGACGGCGCAACCGTTACCGGCAAAGCAAGCCGAAGATTGGGGCTTGATCTGGAAGGCATTGCCGGACGATCAACTCATGACCGAAGCACGTGCAATGGCCGAGCAGTTCGCTAATGGTCCGACCCTTGGTCTGGGGTTGACAAAACAGTCGATCCAGGCCGCTGCGGTCAATACGTTGACGGACCATCTTGAGCTGGAAGCGGATGCCATGAAAACCTGCGGTGAAAGCGCCGATTATGCCGAGGGCGTCACAGCTTTCCTCGAAAAACGCGCGCCGAGATTTCAAGGTAGGTGAATATGACTCCCAAAGAACGCGCAGAAGAATCGGCAGCGATGATGTGGGCCGAAGATAATGCCTCGAAATGGGCAGGGATAGAAATCACTCATATCGATGAAGGTACCGCGACGGCGGAATTGACGGTCGAGGCGCATCACTGCAACGGGCACAAGATATGTCATGGTGGCGTGACGTTTCTGCTGGCGGACAGCGCGTTTGCGTTCGCCTGCAACAGCCGAAATCAGTCCACCGTCGCGCAGCACAACGTGATCAGCTACATCGCGCCGGGGCGATTGGGCGACCGGCTGACAGCTATCGCAACCGAAGTGAGCCTGACAGGGCGTAACGGAATTTATGACATCACTGTGACAAATCAGGACGGCCGAAAGATTGCGGAGTTTCGAGGTATGTCCCGCGCGATCAACGGCACTTTGTTTGACGAAGAGTAAGGCGAGGAGGATACCATGAAGGACCTGACCCCCAACAAGGCTGATCTGGACCCGATCGAGATTGCCTCGATCGATGAAATCCGTGCCCTGCAGCTGGACCGGTTGAAATGGTCCGTCCGCCACGCCTATGACAACGTGCCGATGTACAAGAATCGGTTCGACGAGGCCGGGGTGCATCCGGATGACCTGCAAAGCCTGAGCGACTTGGCCAAGTTCCCGTTCACATACAAGAACGATCTGCGCGACAACTATCCGTTTGGCCTGTTCGCCGTGCCGCGCGAACAAATCATCCGGTTGCACGCGTCATCGGGTACGACGGGCAAGCCGACCGTCGTGGGCTATACGCAGAATGACATCGACAACTGGGCAGATCTGGTGGCTCGGTCCTTGCGGGCCAGCGGTCTGCGTCGCGGTGACATGGTGCACAACGCTTACGGCTATGGCCTGTTCACAGGCGGTCTGGGCGCGCATTACGGGATCGAGCGTCTGGGAGCGACGGTGGTTCCGATGTCGGGCGGGCAGACCGAGAAACAGGTTGGCCTGATCACTGATTTCAAGCCCGACGGGATCATGGTGACGCCGTCCTATATGCTCAACATTCTCGAACAATACAGGAAGGTTGGCATGGATCCCCGCGAAAGCTCGCTGAAGGTGGGTGTGTTCGGGGCCGAACCTTGGACTGACGCGATGCGCAAAGAGGTTGAACAGGCCTTCGACATGCATGCGGTCGATATTTACGGCCTGTCCGAGATCATGGGTCCGGGAGTGGCGAATGAATGCGTAGAGACCAAGGACGGTCCCGTGATCTGGGAAGATCACTTCTTTCCAGAAATCATCAACCCCGAAACCGGCGAGGTTTGTGACGATGGCGAGATGGGAGAACTGGTGTTCACAACGCTGACCAAGGAAGGTCTGCCGATGATCCGCTATCGCACCCGCGATCTGACCCGGCTTTTGCCGGGGACCGCACGGTCGATGCGGCGGATGGAAAAGATCACCGGTCGCTCCGACGACATGATCATTCTACGCGGGGTCAACGTGTTCCCCAGCCAGGTCGAAGAACAGGTGATGGCCACCGGCGGGATCTCTCCGCATTACCAGATCGAGCTTTACAAGGCCGGTCGCATGGACGCGATGCGCGTTTTTGTCGAAGCGTTGCCCGGGGCTGCGGACGAGTTGAGCAAGACCGCCGCCGCCCGCATGCTGACCAAGCGGATCAAGGACATTGTTGGCGTTTCCACCGAGATTATTGTAGGGGAACCCGGTGATGTCGAACGCTCTCAGGGCAAGGCCAAGCGCGTTGTCGACAACCGCGACAAGGAGTGAGGTTTGGCCCGTACAATAGCGAAAGACCACGATCAGAAGCGCGAGCAGATCTTGAAATCTGCCGCGCGTGTCTTTGCGCGCGAAGGATTCGACCGCGCTTCGATGACCCAGCTTGCGCGCGAATGCGGAATATCTAAGGCGAATATCTATCACTACTACGACAGCAAGGATGCGATCCTGTTCGACATTCTTGAGACCTACCTGCGCGAGTTGCGCGACCTGATCTGCGGGATCGAGTTGGACGGGTTGAGCAAACCGGATCGGCTGCACAGGGTGGTTCGTGAAATACTGCTGGCCTATCAGGGCGTCGATGACGAGCACAGGGTTCAGACCAGCGGAATGTCAGCCTTGCCCATCGAGCAGCAGAAGTTGCTGCGCGGCTATCAGCGCGACATGATTGTCTTCGTGAGCAACATCATCAGTGACATCGCGCCTGAAGTTTTCAATGGCGATCCGGGCAAGCTGCGGTCTGCGACGATGTCTGTGTTTGGCATGCTGAACTGGTACTACATGTGGAACTCGGGTGCGGATAGCTCCGCTCGGGAAGATTATGCGCACATGGTCAGCACGCTGACTCTGCATGGCTTGCAGGGCCTCTGATACATCACATTGGTATGAACAGCGCCTAAAGAGGTTTGGGTTTTGGCGCGTTTCCTGCTTTGTTCGGGGCAGGAGAAACACCATGCAGAAACCGGAAAGCTTCGAAAAATTCTATTTCGCCAAAGTCGGAATGGGAGAGGCCTGCGGTTGCGCCGAACGCATAATCGATGTCTACGAGTTCAACCGTCAGGGTGGAACCGCGCTGAAGCCAGAGCGTCTTGCGGCACGGCGCAAACGCTGGTCATTCAGATCGTTCGCATTGAAATATGGCTTGATCGGTCGACCGGCCAAGTAACCGCGGCGGTGCCCAAGAACGCGGGGTGGCCGGCGGGTTTGCCGCCGACCGAATTGTTATCAGGGGCGGTTGAGGCCAAGCGTTTCAAGGATGCTCGCCGCCTCGGCTTCCCAACGCGTACGCAGTTCCGCGTTAGTGGATTTGCGCAAACCCATATCCTTTAGGCTGCTGGCTTTCTGAGAGGTGCCAGTACCAAAGCTGGCTGCAACCCGAGGCCACCAATAGTCGGCCGATGCCTGCATCTCCGAGGCGTGGCCGTCTTCGATCAGTTTCACCGCGCCTTCCATCGCCAGTTCACCATGATGCGCCTCGATGGGTGCGATCACGCGGAACGCTTCGGCCAGTGGCTGATACGAGATCAGCGAAAACTCGGCAAGCTGAACGGCCACCGCGCGGCTCATCAGCAGGTTCATCATCACGGCGTCCACCCAGCCTTCGATGGGATAGTTGAACACAGCCAGACGCATGTCGTGCTCGGACCGTGTTGCACCGATGTCTGCTGCCCGGTCCAGCCGCGCCGTCCATGGGTGATGGTTGGCATAGCGCTCGGCATCGGCCCCGAACTCGCCCATGATCCGCAAGACACGGTCGGCATTGTCGGTCTTTTCCAGAACGATCTTTGCAGCCGCAATCCGTTCCTTGATCCCCGGTCCCCGGTTTATCACGTCGGCAAAACCTGCAGCCCCCGCCAGTTCGCTGTCCACGAATGTCGCCATCAGTTTCATCAACTCAGCGCGGTAGCGTGGCGGCACGTTGGTCGGGTTGGTCAGCACTCCGCCAGCCGCGAGATAGCTTTCAATCGTCATGTCTTCGGCCATTGTCTCTCTCCCTCACTGGTCATAGTCGACGACGACGCTGTCTGTCAGCGGATAGGCCTGGCAACTCAGAACATACCCTTTCTCGACTTCGTAATCTTCGAGCGCGTGGTTTGCGATCATCTCGACCTCGCCTTCGATCACGCGGCAGCGGCAGGTCGAACAGACGCCGGCCTTGCAGGCATATGGCGCGTCCATCCGGTTTTCCAGTGCCGCGTCAAGGATCGACAGATCCTTGGGCATGGTGATGGTCTGGGTCGCGCCATCCAGCGTTATGGCGGCTTTGGTCTGGTTCGCGCTGGTTGCGGCCTCGGCGGAAACCACCTTGCGCCTGGCGCGACCGGGCTGGGCGCTGGCGAACAGTTCGAACTTGATCTGACCGTCGGTCAGCCCGTGCGCCCGCAGCGCGGCTGCGATGCCCAGCATCATCGGCTCGGGACCGCAGATATAAGCCATGTCGGTGTTTTCGATGTCGATCCAATGCTTGAACAGCTCGGCGCATTTCTCTTGCGTTACCAGGCCAGTGAACAGATCGATTTCCTGTGCGTCCGATTCGAGAATGTGGATCACATTCAGACGACCCATATAGAGGTTTTTGAGATCCTCCAGTTCTTCTCGAAACATAATCGTGTTCACACCCTTGTTGGCATAGACCAGCGTGAACTGCGATCTGGGTTCCCGCGCCAGAGTGGTCTTGAGAATTGACAACACCGGCGTGATGCCCGAGCCACCGGCAAAGCCGACATATTGCCTCTCGGCAGCGGCATCGAGTGGCGTAAAGAACCCGCCCATCGGAGGCATTGCCTGCAGCGTGTCGCCAACCTTCATTTCTTCATTGGCCCAGGTCGAAAACGCCCCACCATCGACGCGCTTGATGCCAACTTGAAGGATGCCTTCATCCTTGCCCGCACAGATCGAGTACGACCGGCGCAGTTCCTCGCCATCGAAATCCCGGCGGAAGGTCAGGTATTGGCCTTGGGTAAAATCGAACTCCTCCGCCGAGCCGTTCACCGGTTTCAGCGTTACCACGACAGCGTCGCGGATGGTCTTGTGGATGTCTGTGACTTCCAGATCGTGAAAGCGCGCCATCGGCTCCTCCTCAGATGCACTTGAAATAGTCAAAGGGTTCCAGGCAGTCTGTGCAGCGCCAATGCGCCTTGCACGGGGTCGAGCCGAACTGGCTGACCTTTTCCACCGCCTTGCTGCCGCAATGGGGACAGCGTTCCGGCCCGCCCGCCGGTTGCGGCGGGGCAATGCCATATTCTTCAAGCTTGGCACGACCCTTGTCGGTCAGCCAATCAGTTGTCCACGCGGGCGAAATTCTGGTTTGCAACCTGATTTTGTCGATGCCGTGGTCACGCAGGGTGGTTTCGATGTCCATGCTGATCACGGATGTCGCCGGGCAACCCGAGTAGGTGGGCGTCACGGAAACGGTCAGCGTGTCGCCGTCCCATTCAACATCGCGCACGATGCCCAGATCGACGACCGAGATCACCGGAATTTCAGGGTCGGGAACGGCATCAAGCCATTCCCACACCTGTTCTGTCGAGGCCCGCACCATCGGCCTTTACCAGCTTGCGCCGGGATAGGCGCGTTGCAGCCACTGCATCTCGGTCAGTAAGTGGCCCAAATGCTCGGTATGCATACGCCCGTCGCGTCCACCCTTTCGGGCAAAGCGGCTATCCGGGATTGTCAGGGTCGCTTCGCCCAATACGCGCTCAACCAGCGCATCGAATTCTTCGCGCAGGCTGGCGGGGTCGGGTGCAATACCCGCAGCTACCATCTCGGCATCCACGTCATCGCTGGCGAACATCTCGCCGACATAAGGCCAGAGGTAATCCAGCGCCTCCTGCATCCGGGCGTGACTTTCTTCGGTACCGTCGCCAAGACCGACAACCGTGTCGCCCGAGCGTTCGAGGTGATAGGCAACCTCTTTGCTAGCCTTTGCGGCGATTGCCGCGACACGTTCGTCCGACGATGTCATCAGACGGCCCAGAATGATCGAGTGCCACGCATCGAACAGGAACTGGCGCATCAGGGTGCGACCGAAATCACCGTTTGGCACCTCGACCATCAGGACATTTCGGAAGTCCCAGGCGTCGCGCAGAAAGGCCAGATTGTCGGCAGTCTTTCCCTCGCCCTGAATCTCGCCCGCAAGGCCCAGCCACATCTGGGTCTGGCCGATCAGGTCCAGCGCGGTATTGGCCAGCGCGATGTCTTCTTCCAGTACCGGTGCGTGGCCACACCACTCGCTGACGCGGTGGCCAAGGATCAGGGTATTGTCCCCCATCCTCAGCAGGAATTGCAGAAAGGCTTCGTCGCGGGTCATCACATCGCCCCCACTTCATCGGGGATGTCAAAGAAAGTCGGGTGGCGATAAATCTTCGATTCCGACGGCTCGAACAGCGGACCCTTGTCGCCGGGCGCAGTGGCGCTGATATGCCGAGCCTCGACCACCCAGATCGAAACGCCTTCGTTACGGCGAGTATAGACGTCGCGGGCGTTCTTGATTGCCATTTCTGCGTCCGGCGCGTGCAGGCTGCCTACGTGACGGTGGCTCATGCCGTGCTGGCCGCGAATGAAGATTTCCCACAGGGGCCATTCGTTTTTCATGATCAGTTCTCCTCCTGGCTGGGCGCGGGGTGTGAAACCGGTGGCTGAAAACCGGGCGCCTCGCGCTGCAGATCGTCCATTTCGTTACTCGGCTGCCACCTTGGCGGCAGCTTTCTTGCGGGCATGTGCCAGCAACCCATCGCGGACCCACTCGCCATCGTCCCAGGCCTTACGGCGCGCAGCCATGCGATCGACGTTGCAGGGGCCGTTGCCCTTGAGCACGTCGAAGAATTCGGACCAGTCGGGGTCAGAAAAATCGTAGTGGCCACGTTCTTCGTTCCACTTGATGTTCGAATCCGGCAGGTCGAGGCCCAGATATTCGATCTGGGGAACGGTCTGATCCACGAACTGTTGGCGCAACTCGTCGTTGGTCTTGACCTTGATCTTCCAGGCCATCGATTGCTCGGAATGCACCGACTCCTTGTCGGAGGGACCGAACATCATCAGTGCCGGGAACCACAGACGGTTGACCGCGTCCTGCGCCATCTTCTTTTGCTCGGGCGTACCAAAAGCCATCGCCATGATCGCGGAATACCCCTGACGCGCGTGAAAGCTCTCTTCCTTGCAGATGCGGACCATCGCGCGGCTGTAGGGGCCATAGGACGTACGCTGCAGCGCCACCTGATTGATGATCGCCGCGCCGTCGACAAGCCAGCCCACAGCGCCGATATCGGCCCAGTTCAGTGTGGGGTAATTAAAGATCGACGAGTATTTCATCCGACCCTCGTGCAGCAGTCGGATCAGTTCGTCCCGGCTTTCGCCCAGGGTCTCGGCGGCGGAGTAGAGGTAGAGGCCGTGGCCCGCCTCGTCCTGCACCTTGGCCAGCAGGATCGCCTTGCGCTCCAGCGTTGGCGCGCGGGTGATCCAGTTGCCTTCTGGCAACTGGCCCACGACCTCGGAATGAGCGTGCTGGCCAATCTGACGGATCAGAGTACGGCGGTAATCATCCGGCATCCAATCCCGCGGTTCGATCTTGATGTCGTTGTCGATCTTGTCCTGAAAGGCGCGTTCCTGTTCGGACATTTCCTCGCGCGATTTCACCCCTGACGAGGCGGTCTTGATCATCTGTGCATACATCTGGGCTCTCCTCCCTTACACACGTTCAAGGATCAGGGCCGCGCCCTGACCAACTCCGACGCACATGGTGCACAGCGCATAGCGCCCGCCGGTGCGTTTCAACTGATAGGCGGCGGTCATCACCAAACGCGCGCCTGACATGCCCAAAGGGTGACCGATTGCAATGGCCCCGCCGTTGGGATTGACATGGGGTGCGTCATCGGCCACGCCAAGCGCCCGCAAGGTGGCGAGACCTTGCGATGCAAAGGCTTCATTCAATTCTATCACATCCATCTGCTCGATGGTGAGTCCTGCGCGGGCCAAAATCTTACGGCTTGCAGGTACTGGGCCGATGCCCATGACACGCGGTTCCACACCCGCTACCGACATGCCGACGACACGCGCGATCGGGGTCAGTCCGTTCTTGGTCGCTGTGGCCTCGTTGGCCAGCAGGATCGCCGCGGCACCATCGTTGACACCCGAGGCGTTGCCAGCCGTTACCGTCTTGTCGGGGCCGTTGACGCCCTTGAGGCCGGACAGTTTTTCCGCGCTCGTACCGGGGCGGGGATGTTCGTCGGTATCCACAACGATCAGTTCACCCTTGCGCTGCGGAATGGTGACCGGGGTGATTTCCTCCCGGAACACCCCGGCCTCATGCGCCGCGGCCCAGCGGGCCTGGCTGCGTGCGGCAAATTCATCCTGATCTGCACGGCTGATCTGATAATCTTCGGCAACGTTGTCGGCGGTCTGCGGCATCGAGTCGGTTCCGTACATCTCGTGCATCTTCCGGTTCACGAACCGCCAGCCGATAGTGGTGTCGTAGACCGCGTTTGACCGGGTAAAGGCGCTGGTCGCCTTTGGCATGACGAATGGAGCGCGCGACATGCTTTCGACACCGCCGGCCACCGCCATGTCATAGTCGCCTGCCTTGATCGCACGGGCCGCCATGCCAACCGCGTCCATACCGCTGGCGCACAAGCGGTTGATCGTGGTGCCGGGTACATCGACAGGAAGCCCCGCCAGCAGCGCCGCCATGCGGGCGACGTTGCGATTGCTTTCACCGGCCTGGTTGGCATCGCCATAGATCACGTCATCAAGGCTGGCCCAATCCACCTGCGGGTTGCGCGCCTTCAGGGCTGCCAGTGGGATGGCGGCCAGATCGTCGGTGCGAACCTGGGACAGAGCGCCACCATAGCGCCCGATCGGGGTACGTTGAGCGTCGCAGATGAAAGCGTCCATGCGTCAGAAACTCCAGTCTTACGTAGGTCGTCATTAAGTGACCGCTTGGTCGGGTAATACGCCTGGAAATGATTCGCGGCAAGAGAAATGTAACGTGTTTACAGCTTTTTTGAGAATTCGGTAACATGTCAGTGGAAGCAAACAGAAAAGGCCTGCCTGACGGCAGGCCTTGTGAATCTTGGGTATTCCCTTGACTCAAGCCATTTCGGCTTCGCCCAGCACCTTGCGTGCCACGCGGAAACATTCCAAGGCCTGTGGGACACCACAGTATATGCCTACGATATGGATGATTGCCCGAATCTCGTCCCTGGTGACGCCGTTGTTGATCGCGCCTTTACAATGGATTTCCCATTCGTGCATCTTGCCCAAGGCTCCGATCATGGACAGGTTCATCATTGACCGGGTCTTGGCGTCGATGACATCGTCACCCCAGCCAAAGCCCCAGCACCACGCGGTCATAGCTTCCTGAAACGGGCGGGTGAAGTCATCTGCGGCGGCGAGGTTCTTTTCCACATACTCCGCGCCCAGCGTCGCTTTGCGTTGTTCCAACCCCTTCAGGAACAGGTCTTCGTCAAACATGTCATTCATTCGTCGTCTCCGTATTGTGCAACATGGTCTCGGCAAACCGGCCCGTGCGGGTGCGGTGTTCGGCACCATGTTCCTCGGCTTCACTCCCGGCGTCCAGAGTGTCGATGCGCAGGCCGGCGTGGCGATAGACCGGCACGTCGGCCTTGCTCATTCCGCGCAGACGGGCGGCAATCGCGTGTTTCTTACTGACTTGATGGGGTTGAAAGTTGTCGAAGTCGCGTGGTGTAAGGCGTTGATCTTTAACAAGATCACCATCCGTAATCGCAGCATCGAACAGGTCTTGTCCACGCTCGGTCCTGCAGATCACACCGTTGAAACCGGCATCCTCTCCGGTTGGAGACCCTCCGGGCCAGATATCGGCAGCAGCCAAGTCGGCTGCTTCGCCAATGGCGTCTGGGCACAGTTTGCAGCGGGTCTGAATGCCCCATCCGGCTTCGTCCGCCCACATATCCAGATAGGTTTTCTCGAACGCGCGTCCGTCCTTGGTTTCGATCCGGGTCGGCCCCGGATTGCCATAGCCGCGATAGCGGAACAGGGTCAGGTCGTCTTCGGTCAATCCGTATTCGTTCAGTAGGGTTTGGCTTTTTCTCAAATCCGAGGCGCCGCCGCAGACCATGACCAGCATCGCGACCAGCATTTTGTCAATTCTAGGGTCGGTTTTTACACGCTCCCGGATAGCACCCGCGTCACAAGGTTTTGCAATGATTGCAAATGGTTGCTGCCTGTCCAGTGCGATATTCAAGCCGGCCAGAGTGTCGCTGGGACCATAGCGGGAACCGGCGCGTGCGACGACGGCTTCGGGCGTCTCGCTGATTACCCATTTACTGCGCATCGGGGCGTCCGGGTCGGCGGCGCAATGCAGGATGAACCGGGCGCGTCCTGTTCGCAAAAGCCATGAACCAAGGGCGGTTAGTACACCCCCCGTGGCGGCGCGAAACCTTGTGTCAGGATTACCGGCCCATGCGCGGGTCATAGAGGTATAACCGCCCCAGATCGCGTCCTGATATGGCGCGTCAGAACCGTCTGCGCTGCAGGTTGCGCCGGGGCAGGCGGCGAGAATTTCATGATCTTTTTCAATATCTTCCGCCATCTGTACAGGTCGCAATCTGCCTTCTGGTGTCATCGTCATGACCCACCGTTCCGGTGCGATGGACTGGCACAGGCCGCAGCCGATGCAGAGGCCGGTTTCGACCACTTCGCGGATGGATTTTGGGTGTCGCATCAGGCGGTTAGCCGGTGATTGTACAAGTGGTCATAGTGCGGCTTCATCCGGCGATGCACCTGTTTGACCCGGTCGGGGGCGTCGTTGATGGAGATATGCTTGCGGGGTTGCGGTGTCAGGCCGGTGGACTTGGCCAGATTGCCGTGGAACGAGCCGCCGTCCCACCAGCTGTGAGCCGAGGGATCGCCGCCCGCCTTCCATGTCAGGGCTTTTTCGATGAATGGTATCCCCATGGAATTACAGAATTTTTCTGTAATCACATGTGGGTTTTCCAGCAGGTCGTCGCTGTCGATCACCGGGGGCGGGGCGCCGTTCAGGGCGGTCAGAAGATCGAACAGGGCGCGCTGTTCGGGAAATCCGACCTCGCCCTCGGCAAAGTCCGGCCATTGCTTGTACATTGAGGTGATCGTCTTGGCCGGGTCACGGATCAGGAAGGCGTGAGTGAAGTGCGAGAGAAACTCGGCATCCCACATGTGATTGATATAGTGAGGAAAATCCTTGATGAAAACCGGACCTTTGCGGGCGCGGCCCTGAACGTCTTCCCAGACGCTTTCGAGGGTCAGGCCCGGTGTCGTCTTGTCGCCGGGCTGGAAGCGGTGCCACAAAGGTTCGTCGCCCTGATACCATGCTTCGCCAAACGGTTCGTGCAGGCAATCCAGATCGCCGCGCTGGCGCATCATCCATTCAAAGGCGGTCGAGGTTGAGCGGGGGACGGCCCAGAGGGCAATTATTTTGTGCATTTTGTACCGGTTCCAAAGGCTATGGTGAGCGAAATGTACAAGTCGTTCTGGCGGTCAAAGCCGCCTGAGCAACCGCCCGCGCGGCGTCTCGGGCGCGATTCCGAGCGACTTGAAGATGCGCCAGTAAAGCGCGATGTCGTGGCCGATCACCGGTTTGCCGAGCGCCGATTCCAGCTTGTCCGCCAGATGCAGCGGGCGTTGCGGCAAACCGCCAGGGCCCGTTCGGAAATTGCACATTCCGTTAATCAGGATCGCGTCTGCCTGCGGGGCCTTGTCGGCGACATATTCGAAACTTTTGAGGGCCAGATCACCGTCGAACACCCAGCGGTATGAATTGACCTCTTCCTGACTGGCGAACCAGCCCTGATCGTGAAAATTGCCGGCCCAGAGGACATCGAACCCGGCCTCGCGCAGGAACCCGACGGTACCCTGCCACCATTCCGGCCAGTGATAGGCGGCGTTCAGCGCCACCTTTTCCACGTTCATCTCGCGCAGCGCCTCGACCATGGCGTATCCGGCCATGTGAAAGCGGGTGCCGTATTTGTCGGAGAGGTCCTGACAATGCTGGCGCACGCCTTCGACGCCCAGACCGCAGGCATGCACCCAGTTTGAACCCACCTGGCCGCAGACATCGGCGCCGTTGCGGGACATGCAGTGGACGAAATCTTCCATCATGCCGAAGTTCCGTTTGCGTTGGTCCAGCCCGTGCACATAGTCGGGGACATGCAGCATCCAGCCATGCACGCCGACAGTTTCGGGGCACATGCGCAGGAAGTCCGAGGGCGCCGCGTCATAGTCGAAGGGCGGGCTGGTGAAGCCCACCTGATGTGGGAACAGTTTGTGTTCGGGCTGCCACTCGGCGGGCATCAGCATGGGGTCTACTCCTGGTCGGCGGGCTCGGCCTGAAAGCTCTGGTGCTTGGGGATGTTATCGGCCAGATGCAGCCATGGAACGGCGCTGGCCATGACGACATGGGCGTCGGGGGCGTAGCCGGAGGCGTCAGTCAACGTTGCCGCGTGGATGTGGATCTCTCCGGGCCATTTGTCGGAGCGGAAATAGAGGCGGGTGCCGCATTTGGGGCAGAAGCCGCGATGGGTGCCGGGCGAGCTTTCATAGTGATTGATCTCACCGGTCCATGTGACGGTTTCCGGGGGGAGGCCGACGAATGTTGTGAACGGAGATGAAGTGGCTTTCTGGCAGTCGCCGCAATGGCAGGACAAGCGGCGGGTGATCTGGCCGGACGAGGACCAGTTGACCGCGCCGCACATGCATTTGCCACTGAAGTCAGCCATCCACGGCCTCGCGCATCCATTGTTGCAGGCGGGCGATGGAGTGTTCCGACATCACGCCGCAAGCCGGGTCAAGGACCAGCGGGCCGGGGCGGTATCCCTTGGATTTCAGGCCCCTATGCACCGATTCCACCAGTCGGATGTCTTCTTCGACCGTGGTCTGGCGATCCTGTATCGCCAGCCGCCGGATCACCTCGCTGTCGATGCCGCCTTCGGTGTACCAGCCGCGCCAGACGGTGCAGTGATCCACGTCTGTCGCGCGCCAGTGATAGGTGTTCAGCACGTTGCCGGGATAGCATTGAAACGAGAACATCGGCCACAGGAACCACGACCGGTAGTCGCCCGCATGCGGCACGCTGAGGTCGATGGGATAGGTCATCGCCTCGAGGCTTTGGCATTCGGTGGTGTGGCGCAGGACATAGCCGGTTTCGGTCGGCTGGATGTCATAGGTTTCGGGCTTGATCACACCGGTGGCGAAGGTCGGGTGGTTGGTGGGGCAATGGTAGCATTCGGAATAGTTTTCGACCGAGACCTTCCAGTTGCAGTTTTCGGGGATTTCCACCCATTCCAGCGGGGCAAGCGCATCCACCTGGGGGACGAATTCGCGCAGTTCCTCGCGCACGCCGGGGTACCAGTCGTCCATCGGTGCGGCGTCGTTGTCGAGGTTGACGAAGATGAAGCCGTTGAAATCCTCGGTGCGTACCGATGTCAGGCAGATCTTTTCCCTGTCGAACCCCGGCACCGCCTTGGTGTTGGGGCCTGCGCGCAGCTCGCCGGTCAGCTCGTAAGTCCAGGCGTGATAGGGGCAGACGACGACGCGGGTGGTGCCGGTGCCGGTCACCATCTCGTGCGCGCGGTGCTGGCAGACATTGTAGAAAGTGCGGATTTCCCCGTCGCGTCCGCGGATGCAGAACAGGCTTTGCCGGGCGATTTCAAAGGTGAAATAGTCGCCCGGATTGGGAATGTCGCTGACATGCCCGGCATATTGCCAGGTGCGTGCCAGCAGGCCGTTCATTTCCTGCTCGAATATGGCCGGGTCGGTGTAATAATGCGCCGCCAGCGAGTGGGTCAGGGGGGCGTTCATTCGGGCTCCTCCGCGTAGATGCCGAGTTGATGTCTGCGTTTGTGAAAGCGTTCGACGCGTTCGACGATTTCGTCGCTGGAGACCGCGATCACGAAGGACAGAAGCGTTTCCAGCAGCGCGATGGTCGAGACGGACGAGGGGAAGAATTGCGGCGTGTCGGCGGCCACGACAAAGCCGTGATGGGCGTTCAGGACAACGGGGCTGGCCGGGCTGTCGGAAATGCCCACGACCGTCATGCCCTGTTCGCGGGCCAGCTTCACCGCCTCGATCACCTCGGTGCGGTAGGGTTTGCAGGTCATCGCGATCAGCACGTCCTGTTCGTCCGCCCAGGCCAGATCGTCGACCGGGGTCGAGCCAGGCCGGGGAATGGCGTGAAACTGTTTCATGCCGGTCGAGGCGAGGTAGGTGAAGTTGCGGGCATTGGCGTTGTTGACGCCAACGCCGAGGGTGAAGACCTGCCGGCAGTTCCAGATGGTTTCGGCGGCGGTGTGCAGGCGTTCGGCGCTGATGCCGGCAAAGGTTTCCTCGATATTGCGGATCGCCGCGCCGATCATGTCGGCGTAAAGGCCGCCCAACTCGCCCGACTTGCCGATGTCCTGCAGCCAGCGGGCGCGGTCGGGGAATGTCGCGGTGCCCCGGCGAATCGCCTCGCGGAACGGGGCGCGGAAATCTTCGTAGCCGTCAAAGCCAACCTGGCGGGCCATGCGCACGAATGTGTTGGGTTTGACATTGGCGGCTTCGGCGATTTCGCGCACCGTCGAAACCCCAACGTCTGAGGGGTTTTCCAGGACGTAACGCGCCGCTTTCTGCGCCTCGGGTGTCAGGGTGTCCCACTCTTCGGTGAGGCGGTCCAGGACAGAAGATGATACATTTGTGTCATTCATGATTGACGATGGTACATTTGTGGAATTAGCCTGTCGAGCAGAAACGCGACTCGTGAAGTGGAAAAATCATGTCTCAGCAAACCCTGCCTGCCCATGCGCGCGTGGTGATCGTCGGCGGCGGTGTCATGGGGGTCGGTCTGGCCTATCATTTGGCGCATGAAGGATGGACCGATGTTGTCCTGCTGGAAAAGGCCGAACTGACCAGCGGCAGTACCTGGCATGCGGCGGGGCAGATCACCCATTCGACCAGTTCCTTTGGTCTGGGAAAATGCGTCGATTACAATATCGGGCTTTATTCCGGCAAGCTGGAGGCCGAGACGGGTCAGGCGGTGACATGGCATGGCTGCGGCTCGTTCCGGCTGGCCTACACGCAGGACGAGATGGACTGGCTGCGCCACACCCTGTCGGTGGGCCGTTCGCTGGGCTTCAACATCGAACTGGTGGCGCCGGAGCGGGTGGCCGAACTGCACCCGTTCTACAATCTTGACGGGGTTCTGGGTGCGCTGCACACGCCCGATGACGGTCATGTGGACCCGACAAATGTCACCATGGCGATGGCGGCGGGGGCGCGGCAGTTGGGCGCCCGGATCGTCCGCCATTGCCGCGCGACCAACATCACGCAGGACCGGAACGGCGAGTGGGTGGTCGAGACCGAGAAGGGAACCATCCGCTGCGAGCATGTGGTCAATGCCGGTGGCACCTATGCCCGGCAGATGGGTGAATGGTCGGGGCTGCAACTGCCGATGACCTCGATGACGCACCATTATTTCGTGACCGAGCCGGTGCCGGAATTCGAGAACCTCGACCACGAACTGCCGGTGATCCGCGACGACAGGAAGGTCTCGGGCTATATCCGGATGGAGCAGAAACGCGGGCTGATCGGGATCTACGAAAAGGAGAACTCGAACTCGGTCTGGCATGACCATTGCCCGTGGGATTATGAAAACTGGCTGTTCGATGCCGACTACGACCGGGTGATGCCGTGGCTTGAGGAAAGCCTGAACCGGATGCCGATCTTTGCCGAACTGGGCATCCAGCGCGAGGTGCATGGCGCGATTTCCCACCCACCCGATGGCAACCCACTGATCGGGCCTGCGCCGGGCGTCAGGAACTACTGGTGCTGCTGCGGCACTCAGATTGGCATCGGCTGGGGTCCGGGGCTGAGCCGCGAACTGGCGCGGTGGATGGTGCATGGCGCGGCCGATATCTCGATGCGCGACTATGACCCGCGCCGTTTTGGGTCCTACGCCACCAAGGAGTGGCAGGTGACCAAGGCGCATGAGGATTACAAGCTGCGCCACGAGATCCCGTTCCCGCATTTCAACCGGTTGGCAGGGCGTCCGATCAAACCCTCGCCCCTGTACCAGCGGCTGAAGGAAAAAGGTTCGGTTTACGAGGAGGTCTATGGTCACGAGCGTCCACGCTGGTTCGCGCGCGACGGGGTGGAACAGCGCGATCATTACTCGTTCTGCCGAACCGTGGTGCACGACATGGTTGCCGCTGAATGCAAAGCGGTGCGCGAGGCGGTGGGGATCATGGATATTTCGGCCTTTACCAAGGTCGAGGTGACGGGGCCCGACGCCGAGGCACTGCTGGACCGGCTGGTTGCCAACCGCCTGCCACAGAAGACGGGCGGCATCGCCCTGACCCATATGCTGAACCGCCGGGGCCGGATCGAGCTGGAAACCACGGTCGTCAAGTTGGGCGAGGGGCGGTACTATCTGGTTTGCGCGGCGTTCTTCGAGCAGCGCCTGCTGGATCATCTGAACCATCAGCGCGCGAAGGAAGACGTCGATATCATCCTGCGCTCGAACGATTGGGCCGCGCTGACGCTCAACGGGCCGCGCGCCCGTCAGGTACTGGCCGCCTGCACCGATGCCGACCTGTCCAATGCGGGCTTCAAATGGCTGACCGCGCAGGAAATCACTGTTGCCGGGCACCGGCTCTGGGCTTTCCGCATGTCCTATGCCGGGGAGCTGGGTTGGGAGTTGCACATCCCCCGTGACAGCGCACTGGCGGTTTACGATGCGCTTTGGGCGGCAGGCGGGCCGCATGGCATTGCCGATTACGGGTCTTTCGCGATGAACGCGCTGAGGATGGAAAAGGCGTTCAAGGGTGCGGGCGAGTTGACCAACGAGGTAACGCTGGCCGAGGCCGACGTGTTGCGGTTTGCGCGTGCCGACAAGAACTATCTGGGCAGGGACAGGACCCTGAACACCGACCTACCCTGGGTCTGCGCGTATCTCGAGGTCGAGCCGAACGGCATCGAGGACGGTCATGGCGGCGAGGCGGTGCTGCTGGACGGCAAGGTTGTTGGCTCGACCGCTTCGGTTGCCTTCGGCCATACGGTCGGCAAGATCCTGGCCTTTGCCTATGTCAAGCCGCACGCCAACGTGCCGAGCACGGACGTACAGGTCGTGATTGCCGGCAAGCCCCGTCAGGGTCGCATCCTGGGCGAACCCGCCTATGACCCGCAAAGCCTGCGCCCCCGCGCCGATGCCGTGATGGAGCATGCGGGATGACCCCGTCGTTTCATCTTTTTGCAGATACTCCGGGGGGTGACCGGGAACGGGACGGGGGCCAGCGCCGCCCTCTGCCCGCGACAGGAGCGCTGCGATGACCATCCCGGCAACGATGAAAGCCATGGTGCTTACCGGGCACGGAGGCCTTGACAGATACGAATGGCACGAGGGCTGGCCCACGCCGGAGCCGGGGCCGATGGAGGTGCTGATCAGGGTCGGGGCCTGCGGGCTGAACAATACCGACGTCAACACCCGCACCGGCTGGTACTCCAAGGCGGTGGACGAGGCCACCACGGGCGGCGCCTATGCCGAGGTGGACGATGACGACAGCACCTGGGGTGGCGCGCCGCTGACCTTTCCACGCATCCAGGGCGCGGACGCGGTCGGCACGGTCGTTGCGGTTGGTGAAGACGCCGACAAGGGACTGATCGGCAGGCGCGTCATGGTGGCTGGCTGGCTGCGCGACTGGGACGACCCGATGAACCGCGACAAGGCGGGGTATTTCGGCTCGGAATGCGATGGCGGGTTCGCGGAATACACCAAGGCGGATATGCGTGGCGTTGCCCCGATCGAGTCGGATCTGAGCGATGCGGAACTGGCGACCTTCATCTGTTCCTATGTCACCGCCGAGGGCATGATCGACCGGGCAGGGGTGGGGGCGGGCGATACCGTGCTGATCCCCGGCGCGTCCGGAGGGGTTGGCGGCGCGCTGATCCAGCTGTCGAAACTGCGTGGCGCGCGGGTGATCGCCATGGCCTCGGAGGCCAAGCACGGCGAGGTGGCCCTGCTGGGGCCGGACCGCATCCTGCCCCGCAGCCCCGACAACCTGAAGGCCGCCCTGGCGGGGGAAAAGGTGACTGTGGTCGCCGATGTGGTCGGTGGCCCTATCTGGCCCAGGCTGATCGACGTGCTGGCGCGCGGCGGGCGCTATACCTGTTCCGGCGCGATTGCCGGGCCGCTGGTCGAACTGGACTTGCGGACATTCTATCTGCGTGACCTGACCTTTACCGGATCGACCGTGAACCGGCCCGAGAACTTCACCGACGTGGTGAGATATATCGAGCAGGGCAGGATCAGGCCCGTGCTGGCCGCCACCTATGCGTTGCGCGATCTGCGCGCGGCGCAACAGGCCTTTATCGACAAGACCCATACCGGCAACATCGTGGTGATCCCATGACATCGCTTGACGACGTGCTCGAAGCCGCCCGCCTGCTGCATCAGAACCATCCCTCCCTTGCCGCCTATGCGCCCTGGCCTGATGACCTGATCCCCAGCGGATTGCAGCCGCGCCATATTCCGGCGGTGCCTCTGGTGTCGGAATTTCCCCGGTCCGGCGCGCCACAGACGCAGGCGCTGGTCGATGCGGTGAAAGGTGCCGCGCATCTGGCGCATTGGAAGCGGGTCTATACCGAGGCGGAGGTCGGTGCCGACTTTCGCAACCGGTACGGTTTTTACGAACTTTTCGGTCCGACCGGGCATTTCCACAGCCAGAGCCTGTGCGGCTACATCGCGTTCTGGGGCGAGGGGCTGCACTATGACTGGCACAGCCACGAGGCAGAGGAACTGTACCTGGTTCTGGGCGGCGAGGCGCTGTTCAAGGTCGAAGGTGACGAGGCGGTGACCGGGCCGGGGCAGACACGGTTTCACCAAAGCTGGCAAAGCCATGCGATGATCACGACCGACCATCCGATCCTGACCTTTGTGCTATGGCGCGGCGAGGGCATGGCCGGGCCGCTGAGGATGGACGTGGCATGAAGATCACCCGCATCCGCGTCTATCAGACCGGCCTGCCCTATGTGGGCGGGGCCTATGTCTGGGGTGCGGGCAATGCGATCGAAACCGCCGTGGCCTCGGTCGTGGTGATCGACACCGATGCCGGCCTGCAGGGCTGCGGCGAATTCACCCCCTGCGGCGAGAATTACATGGTCGCCCATTCTCAGGGCGTTCCCGCGCTGGCCCGTCTGGTGGCGGCGAACCTGCTGGGGCAAAACCCGTGCAACGTGGCGGGGATCGAGCGGCGGATGGATCATCTGGTGCAGGGGCATGGCTATGCCAAGGCGCCCTTTGACGCGGCGTGCTGGGACATCCTGGCGCAATCGCTGAATGCGCCGCTGCATGCGGTCTGGGGGGGCAGGCTGACCGACGGTGCGCCGATGTACCGCGTCGCGCCGCAAAAGGGCACCCGGGACACCATTGCCGAGATGGAACGCTACCGCGCGCAGGGATACCGCCAGTTCCAGATCAAGGTGGGCGGCGACTGGGCCGCCGACATCGACCGCATCCGCGCGACCGTGCCGCTGCTGGAACCGGGTGAAAAGGCCATGGCCGATGCCAATCAGGGCTGGCGGGTGGATGACGCGCTGCGTGTGGCGCGGGCGACGCGCGATCTGGACTACATCTTCGAGCAGCCCTGCCGAACCTATGAGGAATGCCTGCAGGTCCGGGCCCGGATCGACCTGCCGATGAAGCTGGATGAATGCGTGACCGGCATGGCTGTCGCACAGCGCATCGTGGCCAACCGCGCCGCCGAGCTGGTCTGCCTGAAGATCTCGAACCTGGGTGGTCTCAGCAAGGCGCGCCGCGTGCGCGACTATCTGGTTGAAAACCGAATTCCCGTTGTGGCCGAGGATACCTGGGGTGGCGAGATCGCCAGCGCCGCGCTTGCGCATTTCGCCGCCACCACACCGCCCGAGTATCTGCACAACACCACCGACCTGATGAACTACAACACCCGCTCGACCGGCATCGGCGGCCCAGAGGCGCGCGACGGCAAACTCTACGCGACAGACGAGCCGGGGCTGGGAGTCGTACCCGATTTCGACGCACTTGGTGCGCCCATCGCCGATTTCCATGCGCCATGATGCTTCATCTTTTCAGAAATACTCCGGGGGTGAATGGCCCGGAACGGGCCCGAAGGGGCAGCGCCCCGATGTCCCACCAACCAGAGAGACCGGCATGAAGATTACCCGCATCACCGTCTATCACGTCAATCTGCCGCTCGAGCATCCCTATTGGCTCTCCGGCGGGCGGCTGAAATTCGAGGTGCTGGACGCCACCCTGGTCAAACTCGAAACCGACGAGGGCCTCACCGGCTGGGGCGAAGGAACGCCTTGGGGGCACACCTATGTGCCGGCGCACGGGCCTGGCATCCGGGCAGGGATCGAGACGATGGCGCCATTCCTTCTCGGGCTTGATCCGCGCCGTGTGCTCGAGGTCGAGCGGGCGATGGATCTGGCCCTGCCCGGGCATCTTTATGCAAAATCGCCGATCGACATGGCCTGCTGGGACATTGCCGGGCAGGCGGCGGGGCTGCCGATTGCCGATCTGATGGGCGGCGGGTCGCGGACGCCCGCACCGATTGCCTCGTCGGTGGGCGCCAAGACCGTCGAGGAAACCCGCGAGGTCATGGACCGTTACCGGCAGCGCGGCTACCACGTGCATTCGGTCAAGGTGGGCGGCGACGCCGAACGCGATATCGAACGCATCCGCGACGTCGAGGCGCACCGCCCGCGCGGCGAGCGCATCCTCTATGACGTCAACCGCGCCTGGACCCGGCAACAGGCGCTGCGCGTGATGAAGGCAACCGAGGATCTGGGCGTGATGTTCGAACAGCCCGGCGAGACGCTGGACGATATCGCCGCCATCCGCAGCAAACATGCCGCCCCGGTCAGCGTGGATGAATGCCTTGTCACCCTGCAGGACGCCGCCCGTGTCGCGCGTGATGGTCTGGCCGAGGTGTTCGGCATCAAGCTCAACCGTGTCGGCGGGTTGACCAAAGCCGCCCGCATCCGGGATATCGCGCTGGCCCATGGCATCGACATGTTCGTGATGGCGACGGGGGGCTCGGTTCTGGCCGATACCGAGGCGCTGCACCTGGCCGCCACCATCCCCGACCACAACCTGCTGGGCATCTGGGCCTGCCAGGACATGCTGACGCTGGACATTGCAGGCGGGCGCGGCCCGCGCAATATCGACGGACACCTGCACCTGCCCGAGATCCCGGGTCTGGGCGTTCACCCCGACGAAAAGACGCTTGGCCGTCCCCTCGCCGTTTTTGAGGAAAAACCATGATCCGCGGCTTCATCTGGCCCCAAATATCCTGGGGGGTGAATTGGCCGCAGGCCAAGAGGGGGGCAAAGCCCCCCTTTCCCCCGGCGGCGCGCATCGCGCGGCGCAAAACCTGCAAGGTTCTGTCATGAAGCTTACACGCATATCCCTGTGGCATGTGCCGCTCACCAGTCATCAGGCTTATTACATGGCCGATGGCAAGACCTGCGACACCGTCGAAACCGTGGTGCTGGCGCTGGATACCGATACCGGCCTGACCGGCTGGGGCGAGGTCTGCCCGATCCCGCATTATTTGCCGGCTTACGCGCGCGGCGTGGCGCCCGTGGTTCAGGAAATGGCGGAAGTGTTGCTGGGGGCCGACCCGGTGGGGCCCGAGGCGCTGATGGCGCGGCTCGACAAACACCTGCAGGGCCACGCCTATGCCAAATCGGCGCTGGACATTGCGCTGTGGGATCTGACCGGGCAGGCGGCGCGGCTGCCGCTTTTTGCTCTGCTGGGCGGGCGGCGGACGGATACCATGCCGCTTTATCACTCGATCACCTGCGTCGCGCCCGAGGAGATGGCGAGGATCGCGCAAGAGGCGCAATCGCAGGGGATGGCCCAGTTTCAGGTCAAGCTGGGCGCCGACAAGGACTGGCAGACCGATGTGGCGCGGCTGCGGCTTGTGCGCGAGGCGGTGGGCGGCGGCCCGCTGGTCTATGGTGACTGGAACTGCGGCGCGACCTCGCTGGACGCGTCGCGCGTGGGCCGGGCGGTGGCGGATCTGGACGTGATGCTGGAACAGCCCTGCGCCACGATCGAGGATTGCGCGCGGGTGCGCGCGGCGACCGGGCTGCCGATGAAGCTGGATGAAAGCGCCCATGACACCGCCAGCCTGCTGGCGGGACATGCGCAGGGCTGCATGGATGCGGTGGCAATCAAGCTGAGCAAATTCGGCGGACTGTCGGCATCGCGTCGCGCGCGCGATCTATGCCTGCATCTGGGCGCAAAGATGTGTATTGAGGACACTTGGGGCTCGGACATCGCCACGGCCGCCTTGTTGCATCTTGGGGCGGCAACCGATCCGGGCCGGTTGATGAATGTCTGCGACCTGTCGGGCTATGTCGCGCCGAGGCTTGCCCCCGAAGGGCCGGTGCGAATGGCCGGGCGCATTGCCCCGCCCGCGGGCATCGGCCTGGGGGTGACGCCGGACCGGGTGGCGCTAGGTGAACCGGATATGATTTTGGACTAAGGAGGCCACCATGCTTACGAAACTCAGCCAGGCCGACTGGATCGAACGCGCAAAGGCCGTATTGCCGGGCGGGGGGTTTGGCAATTTCGACCCTTCGAAATTCATTCGCGAGGGCAAGGGCAGTCGCGTCTGGGACGAGGATGGCACCGAATATGTCGATTTCCTGATCGGGTCCGGCCCGATGTTGTTGGGGCATGGGCACGAGGAGGTCATGGAGGCCGTTCTGGAACAATTGCCCAAGGGCATGACGTTTTTTGCCAACAACGCCAAGGGGTTGGAGCTGGCCGAGGAAATCTGTTCCGCCGTTGCCTGCGCCGATCAGGTGCGGTACGTGTCCTCGGGTGGTGAGGCGGACATGTATGCGATCCGGCTGGCGCGCGCCTTTACGGGTCGCGACCGGATCGTGAAGTTCGAAGGCGGCTATCACGGCATGAGCGCCGAGGCGCAGATGAGCCTGGCGCCGACGCGGCTGGTGAATTTTCCGCAGGCGGTGCCGGACAGCGCCGGTATCCCCGAAAGCGTGCGCGCCGAGATGCTGATCGCGCCGTTCAATGACCCGGACTATATCCGCTCGCTTTTGGCCGAGCATGGGGAACAAGTGGCGGCGATCATCGTCGAGCCGTTGCAGCGCATCATCCCGCCCGCGCCGGGGTTCCTGCAATTGCTGCGCACGGAGGCCGACAAATATGGCATCGTGCTGATCTTCGACGAGGTGGTGACCGGGTTCCGGTTCTCGTATGGCGGCGCGCAGGAGCTATACGGTGTGACCCCGGATATCGCCACGCTGGGCAAGATCATCGGCGGCGGCTTCCCGTTGGCCGCGATTGCAGGGCGGGCCGATATCATGGCGCATTTCGACAAGGCCACAGTAGGGGCCGAAAAATGGCTGATGCAGCTGGGCACGCTGTCGGGCAACCCGGTTGCGGCGGCGGCGGGTCTCAAGACGATGGAGGTGCTGCGCCGCGAGGGGCAGTATGACAGGTTGCGCGCGAACGGGCGGCGGCTGATGGAGATGGCGGCGGTCGCGCTGGAGGCCCACGGCATCGCGCACCGGATCGTGGGTGACCCGACCCTGTTCGAGATCGTGTTCACGGGCGGAGAGGTTCGCGACTATCGCGACGTTATGGTGGCGAATGCAGGCAGAGCGACGGTATTCAACGCGGTTCTGATGCAGAACGGCATGTTCAAGTCGGCCGGAAAGACCTATCCGTCGCTGGCCCTGACCGAAGCGGATTTCGAGCTGTGCGAAGTGGCCTATGCCAAGGCTGCCGAGGCGATTGCCAAAGCGTGAAGGCGATCAGATCACGTCGGCCAGAACGAGGCGGATGATATCCTCGCGCCGGATGCCGCGCGCTTCCAGCTCGGCATCGGACATGGCGTAATAGGCGTCGATCTGGCGGACCTTGGAATTCGCCTCGCCGATGCGCATCAGGGCATTCCAGATGCCGACAAAGATGTCGCCCAGAACCGAGGCCAGTGCGGGCAGGCTGGTGGCGTTGGCCGAGAAATGCGCCATGGCGGGTCGTCCTTTCGAAAGAATTCCGGTTTGGTGACCTAAGCCAGTTTGCCCGGATTCGATAGGGACGGAATGGAATGGCAGATGTGCGTTTGGTGCAAATCTGTGTTTTCGATGCCTGTTTTCGCTCCGCCCCGGCCGGCAGGGACTCGTTGACAAAAACGTGATCTGAAGATACATATTAAAATTGCAATGTATTGAAGTTGCGGGTTTTTGTCGCGTGAAACCGGCGTGGCGAAAGCAGGGGGGAAATAAAATGATCAAGCTGTCGCATGTTGTTGCGACGCTGGGGATGTGCGCGGGTATGGCCGTGGCAGAACCAAGCGTGGAACGTGGCGAATATCTGGTTCAGGGGCCGATGGGCTGTGGCAACTGTCACACGCCATTCGGAGAGCAGGGGCTGGATTTCAGCCGCGATCTGGCCGGGCGTGTTGTCGAAGAGACCGAGCATTTCACGGCGATCTCGGCCAATATCACACCGGCCGGGCGGGTTGCGGACTGGAGCGACGAGGAGTTGGGTCGCGCCATTCGCGAGTGTCTGCGCCCTGACGGGTCGCTGATCGGGCCGCCGATGCCCTGTGCCGTCTATCGCGGGATCGGCGATGACGATCTGGCGTCCATCGTGATGTACCTGCGCACGGTAAACCCGGTCGATCACGACGCGGGCAAGTCCACCTACAATATCCCGCTGCCACCTGCTTATGGACCGCCGGTCGAAAGCGTGACCGCGCCAAACCGTGCGGCGACGGCAGAGTATGGGGAATACCTGGCATGGGCGGTTGCCCATTGCGTCGAGTGCCACTCGCCGATCGGCCCGGAAGGCCCGGTCATGGATGCCGGAAATCTTGGGATCGGGACCTATGAGTTCATCGGACCATGGGGCAGCGTCACGGCACCCAACATCACCAGCCATGCCGACGGGCTGGCGGGCTATTCGGATGACGAGATCAAGACGATGGTCACACAGGGCGTCCGACCGGACGGCAGCGCCATGGTGCCGCCCATGCCCTATCCTTATTTTGCCCGGATGAACGATACGGATCTGGATGCGCTGGTGGCCTATTTGCGGGTCATACCGCCCTTGCCGGACCCATGAGAACCCGCGGATTCAGGCCTTGAAGGCGTCGTCGACCGGAACCTGCAGCCCGGTCACGATGCCGTTGGTCTGCATCGCCATGCCGATGACGGCAAGCAACTCGCCATACTGTGCGGGGGTCATGCCCTTGGCCTTTGCCGCCGCCGTGTGGGAATGGACGCAATATTCGCAGCCATTGGCGGTCGAGACCGCGACATAGATCATTTCCTTGACCAGCGGGTCCAGCGACCCCGGCCCCATGACCTGTTTCAACCGGTCCCAGGTGGCTTGCAGCAGTGCCGGGTCATGCGCCAGCGCGCGCCAGAAGTTGTTGACGTAATCGGTGTTGCGGGTCTTGCGGATATCATCGAAAACGGCCAGCGCCTCGGCGCTGGCCTCTTCGTCCGACAACAGGCGAACGGTTGCCATGGGTTACACGAGCGCCAGAATACGCGCCGGGCCGCCAGAGCCGCCGCGATGGGTGGGCGCGCCCACGATCAGGGTGGCGCCACTGGCGGGCACTTTCGCGAGGTTGGCCATGTTCTCGATGCCATAGCGGTTGGTCGGCAGCCATGCGTAATGGGTGGCGAAATCGGCCGATGGCCCATGATCGAGCGACAGCGTGTCGACGCCCATCGCCACTGCGCCGGTTTCCTCGATCAGCATTTGCGCGGCTTCGACGTGGAAACCGGGGAAGTGCATCTTGCCTTCGTCATCGGCGTTGCGGAATTCCGGGCCGCCGGTTTTGCCTTCCCAACCGGAATGCATCGCCACGCAGGCGCCATCCGGGATCGGACCGTTGGTGCTGATCCAGGCTTTGATGTCGTCCGGTGTCACCTGCGCATCGGCGTCCTGCGCGGCCTTTTCGTGGATGTGCACCACGCAAAGCGGGCAGACCAGGTTCGACACGGGGATTTCGTCGATCGACTGGCCGTCCGCCGAGAAATGCAGCGGCGCGTCGATATGGGTGCCGGTGTGTTCGTTGACCGCAAGATTGAACAGGTTGAACCCGTGTTCCTTGAAGTTGAAGGCCTGCGTCGCTTCGATGCCGGGCGTGCCGAAATAGGTCGGGAAGTCGGCGTCGTATACATGCGTCATGTCGACGACGTCACTGTGGCTCATCGCGCGGACCGGGCTTGCGGTGGCGGTTCCCAGCGCCGCGCCGGCTGTTGCCACGGCACCGGCCTTGAAGAAGGATCGCCGCGACAGCATCCGGTCCTTGACGGCGTTCATCACACAAATATCGCACATTTCATTGCTCCCTGTTGAGTTTGCTGCTGCGACAAGCCGGTGTCACCTGCCCCGGCGTGAGCTTAGCACATTTTCCACAAAGTCAATGTTTTACAGAGGGGGGGTCAGGTGTCGGCGGCGCGAGCCTGCTGAAAAAACCGCGCGATGCTTTCCGCATAGCCTTGTTGATGCACAGGTTGGCTGAGCGAGGTCAGGGCCTTGTCGCATAAGGTCTGACCGATCAGGGGACGCATTTCCTCGGCCAGGGCGATGACAAAACCCTTGTCCATTTCCGGGTGCTGCTGGGTGGTATAGATGTGCGTGCCGATGAAGAAGCCCGAGCTTTCGCAGGCATCCGATGCGGTCATGTTGCAGGCGCCGGGCGGCAGCTGCGTGACCTGTTCCTGATGACAGCCATATAGGTTGATGTCCTCGGGCAGCTCCTTTGCCCAGTCCGGGCGGGTGAGCAGGCGGTTCCGGGTCACGCCATAGACCCAGCCGGCGGGATTGAACCCTACCTTGCCGCCCAGAGCCACCGCGATGGCCTGATGCCCGAAACAGGCGCCAAAGAGGGGCTGGCGTCGGTCATGCATGTCACGGATCAGTGTGAGCAGCCTGCCGACCCAATCCTCGCTATCGCGCACCGAGGCGGGACTGCCGGTGATCAATGCCCCGTCGAACCGGGTGATGTCGTCGGGAAAGATGCCGTCCTTGACCGAAAAGACCTCGACCGTCCAGTCCGGGCGGGCGAGATGGACCAGACGTGCGAACGTCTCGCCGTCTTTCGGATGCGCCTGCGCGAAATCGCTTTCATCCGTGTTGGTCATCAAGATTGCCAGATGCATGCCTGTTGGTCCCGAACCTGTCTGTTGCCCCTTCTATGCAGGCTGCATCGCAAGGGGGCCAGCGAAAAATCCGGGTCTTGGCACCAGGTGCAGCCGGTTGCACCGTGGCCGGTTCGACGCTGCGTCGGTTTCCGGAATGCGGCTTGATCCGGGATCGCCAAAGACGCACTCTTTTTCGAAATGGAGATCCCCTGCCTATCCCGCACAACGGTTTTGCCGTCCTTGCGCCGGATCGTTGGCAGGCAACAGGAGGAGTGGCCGGATGTCCGAGGCCGTCGAATACGAACGTGTTGGGGAAATCGCGGTTCTGGGGGCCGACAACCCGCCGGTGAACGCGCTGGGCGTGGATGTGCGCCGGGGTCTTCTGGCCGGGATTGAACGTGCCGAGTCAGACGGGGCCAGGGCGGTTCTGATTTATGGCAAGGGGCGCACCTATTTTGCGGGGGCGGATATTCGCGAGTTCGGCAAGCCGCCGCAGGACCCGTGGTTGCCCGAGCTGTGCGCGCGGATCGAGTCATCGCCCTTGTTGGTGGTGTCCGCGATCCACGGTACGGCGCTGGGCGGCGGGCTGGAGGTGGCGCTGTCGACCCATTACCGGATTGCCGTTCCCTCGGCCAAGGTGGGCTTGCCCGAAGTGCATCTGGGCATATTGCCCGGCGCGGGCGGCACCCAGCGCCTGCCGCGTGTGGCGGGGGTCGAAGCGGCCCTGGACATGATCACGACGGGCCGGCATGTCCCCGCGACCGAGGCGCTGCAACTGGGGGTGATCGACAAGGTCGAGGACGGAGACCCGCGTGAGGTCGGGCTGGCCTATGCACAGGCATTGCTGGATGCCGGCGCGCCGCGCCGCGCGGTGTGTGACATGCCGGCACCATCGCCGGTCGATTTCGATGCGGTTTACCAGCAGGTCCTGAAGAAGGGGCGCGGGCAGCTGTCCCCGGCCACTGCGGTGCGGGCGGTTCAGGCGGCCTGTGAGGCGGACAGTTTCGAGGCGGGCATGAAGCGGGAACGTGAGTTGTTCAGCGAGCTGATGAACTCGGACCAGCGCGAGGGGCTGATCCACGCCTTTTTTGCCGAGCGCGCGGTGGGCAAGCTGCCGGAGCTCAAGGGGGTCGAGCCGCGCATGTTGCACGAGATCGGCGTGATCGGCGGCGGCACCATGGGGGCGGGGATCGCCACCGCGGCGCTGCTGTCGGGCCTGCCGGTGGTGATGCTGGAGATGTCGGCAGAGGCCGCCCATGCCGCCAAGGGCCGTATCGAGGCCAATCTTTCGGGCGCGCTGAAGCGGGGCAAGCTGAGCCAGGAGAAGTTCGATCACCTGTTGCAGGACGCTTTGACGCTGGCGACGGATTACGACGCTTTGAGCAATGTCGATCTGGTGATCGAGGCGGTTTTCGAGGAGATGGAGGTCAAGAAACAGGTCTTCACCCGGCTTGATGCGGTGTGCAGGCAGGGGGCGGTTCTGGCCTCGAACACCTCGTATCTGGATATCAACGAGATCGCAGCGATGACGAAGCGGCCCGGCGATGTGATCGGGTTGCATTTCTTTTCTCCCGCCCATGTCATGAAGCTGTTGGAGGTGGTGGTCGCCGACAAGACCGCTCGGGACGTGGCGGCAACAGGATTTGCGCTGGGCAAGCGGCTGGGCAAGGTGTCGGTGCGCGCGGGTGTTTGCGACGGGTTCATAGGCAACCGTATCCTGAGCACCTATCGCGCCTGCGCCGATCATATGATCCTGGACGGGGCCAGCCCCTATCAGATCGACAAGGCGCTGACCGATTTCGGCTTTGCCATGGGACCCTTCGCGGTGGCCGATCTGGCCGGGCTGGACATCGGCTGGGCCGTGCGCAAGCGCAAGCGGGCCGAGGGGATGGACCCGCGTGCGCGTGACAGTTCCTACGCCGACAAGCTGTGCGAGGCGGGGCATTTCGGGCAGAAGACCGGCAAGGGATATTATGTTTACGAGGCCGGCATACGGGGCGGCGTGCCCAACCCGGATGTGCCGCCGCTGATCGAGGCGGAACGTGCCGCGCAGGGGATCACCCCGCGTGAGTTCAGCGACGCTGAGATTGTCCGCCGTTACATGGCGGCGATGGTCAACGAGGCGGCCAAGGTCGTGGGCGAGGGCATTGCGCGCCGCCCGCTCGATGTGGATGTGACGCTGCTCTATGGTTATGGCTTCCCGCGTTATCGCGGCGGTCCGTTGAAATGGGCCGACCTGCAGGGGCTGCCCGGGCTTTTGGCCGATATCCGGCGCTATGCCCAAGAGGATGCCTTTTTCTGGCAACCCGCGCCGCTTTTGGAACAACTGGTGGCCGAGGGCCGCACATTCGATGATCTGAACAAGGAAGCTCAGTGATGAAACAAGCCGTAATCGTATCGACCGCCCGGACCGGGCTGGCCAAGTCCTTTCGAGGGTCGTTCAACATCACCCACGGCGCCACGATGGGTGGTCATGCAGTTGAGGCGGCTGTCGGGCGCGCCGGGCTGGAGGGTTCGGAAATCGAGGATTGCATCATCGGCTGCGGCTTTCCCGAAGGCGAGACCGGCAACAACATCGCGCGGCAGATCGCGATCCGGGCAGGACTGCCGGTGACGGCCTCGGGGATGACAGTGAACCGGTTCTGTTCGTCGGGGCTGCAGACCGTGGCGCTGGCGGCGCAGGCGATCACCGAAGGCGGCTCGGGGCCGATGGTGGCGGGCGGCGTCGAAAGCATCTCGATGGTGCAGCCCAAGATTCGCCCGGTGCCCGAGGCCTGGATTGCCGAGCACAAACCCGCGATCTATATGGCGATGATCGAGACCGCGGATATCGTGGCGGATCGCTATGGCGTCAGCCGCGAGTATCAGGACGAATACTCCCTGCAAAGCCAGCAGCGTATTGCCGCCGCGCAAGCCGCGGGCAAGTTCGCCGACGAGATCGTGCCGATGACCACGACGATGGCGGTCAAGGACAAGGACAGCGGCGAGGTGTCCATGCGCGAGGTCACGGTCGATCGTGACGAGTGCAACCGCCCCAACACGACGCTGGAGGGGTTGGCCAGCCTGGAACCGGTGCGGGGGCCGGGCAACTTTATCACCGCCGGCAACGCCTCGCAGCTCAGCGACGGGGCGGCGGCGGTTGTTCTGATGGAAGCCAGGGAAGCCGAGAGGCGCGGGCTGGAGCCCCTGGGCGCCTTCAAGGGGTTTGCCGTGGCGGGGTGTGAGCCCGACGAGATGGGCATTGGCCCGGTTTTTGCGGTGCCGCGCCTGCTGGAACGGCACGGGTTGAAGATCGACGATATCGACCTGTGGGAGCTGAACGAGGCCTTTGCCAGCCAGTGTCTTTACAGCCGCGACCGGCTGGGCATCGATCCCGAGAAATACAACGTCAATGGGGGCTCGATCGCCATTGGTCACCCCTTTGGCATGACCGGGGCGCGGATGACCGGGCATATCCTGCTGGAAGGCAAGCGGCGCGGCGCCAAGTTGGGTGTCGTGACCATGTGTATCGGCGGCGGCATGGGAGCGGCCGGGTTGTTCGAGATATTCTGAAGCGGAGCGGCAACGGCGCGGCCCGCCGAGGGCCGGGCGGCATCGCCGGAACGGGCGTCGCAGGAGGAGAGCGGGGATGGATCTGAACTATACCGATGAGGAACAGGCCTTTCGCGCCGAGGTGCGCGCCTTTCTGGCCGAAAAGTTGCCGCCAGAAATTTCGGCCAAGGTGCGTGCGGGAAAGAGCCTGGGCAAGGAAGGTCATGACTGGTGGCATGCGACGCTGAACGAGAAGGGGTGGCTGAACTTCAACTGGCCCGTGGAATTTGGCGGAGCGGAATGGAACGCGGTGCAACGCCATGTTTTCGAGGAAGAATGCGCAGCAGCCTATGCGCCGCGCATCGTGCCCTTTGGTCTGTCGATGCTGGGGCCGGTGCTGCAGAAATTCGGATCGAAGGCGCAGCAGGACTATTTCCTGCCGCGTATCCTGAATGGTGAGCATTGGTGGTGTCAGGGGTATTCCGAGCCGGGGGCGGGGTCGGATCTGGCCTCGCTCAAGACCCGCGCGGTGCGCGACGGCGATCATTACGTGGTCAACGGGCAGAAAACCTGGACGACGCTTGGGCAATATGCCAACTGGATCTTCTGCCTTGTGCGCACCGATCCCGAGGCCAAGCAACAGGAGGGGATCTCGTTCCTGCTGATCGACATGGCGACGCCGGGGATCGAGGTGCGGCCCATCGTGCTGCTGGATGGGTCTCCGGAAGTGAACGAAGTGTTTTTCGATGATGTCCGGGTGCCGGTGGGAAACCTTGTGGGGGAAGAGAACAAGGGCTGGACCTATGCCAAGTACCTGCTGACGCATGAGCGCACCAATATCGCGGGCGTGGGTTTCAGTCAGGCGGGGCTGGATGCGGTCAAGCGCATCGCGCGTCAGGAATGTGCGGGCGGGCGTCCGCTGATCGAAAATCCGCATTTTGCCGCCCGGCTGGCGCGGGTCGAGATCGACCTGATGGCGATGGCGACGACCAATATGCGGATCATCAGCCGGGCGGCTGCAGGGCAGGCACCGGGGGTCGAAAGCTCGATGCTTAAGGTGAAAGGGACGGTCATCCGTCAGGAGATCAATGACCTGACCCGCCGCGCGGTGGGGCCATATGCGATGCCCTTCCCGTCGGAGGCGGTGGCGGGTGCCAACGATCCCGTGGGGCCGGATTATGCCGGGCCGGTGGCGGCGCAGTATTTCAACAACCGCAAGCTGTCGATCTTTGGCGGCTCGAACGAGATACAGCGCGGGATCATCGCCAAGGTCAAGATGGGGGGCTGAGCGTCATGGATTTCGACCTGACACAAGAACGGCGGATGCTGCAGGAGACGATGCGGCGGTATCTGTCGGACAAGTACACCACTGCCACCCGCAACCGGATCATTGACAGCGACGCAGGTATGAGCGCGGAGGTCTGGGCCGGACTGGCGGAACTGGGCGTGATCGGCGCGCTGTTTTCCGAGGCAGAGGGCGGCTTTGGCGGTGCTGGATTTGATATCGCTACCGTGTTCGAAGAGCTGGGCCGCGCCGGGGTGGTCGAGCCGGTGCTGGATACCGCCCTGCTGGGTGGCGGGCTGATCGCGGCGCTGGGCAGCGACGAACAGAAGGCGCTGTTGAGGGATGTCATCGCGGGCGGGCTGCATCTGGCTTTGGCACATGGCGAACCGTCCAGCCGCTATGATCTGAGCCGGGTCGAGACCTTGGCCCGGGAGGATGGTGACGATGTGGTTCTCAGTGGCCGCAAGGCCGTCGCGATCAATGCCGAGGCTGCCGGGTATATGATCGTTTCCGCACGCGAAAGCGGTGGGTTCTTCGATCTGGACGGGATATCGTTGTTCCTGGTGCCCGCCGGGACCAAGGGTTTGAGCCTGACCGGCTACCCGATGTTCGCGGGTGGTCGCGCCGCCGATGTGACGCTGGACGATGTGCGTCTGCCGCGGACAGCGCGTCTGGGCGCCGCGGGGCAGGGGTGGGCGCCGCTGGTGCGGGCCGTGGCCTCGGCCAATGTGGCACTGGCTGCTGAAACGCTGGGCGCGATGGAAACGGCTGTAGATCTGACGCGGCAATATCTGTTGACGCGGCACCAGTTCGGCCGACCCATCGGGACGTTTCAGGCGTTGCAGCATCGCTTTGCCGACATGCTGATCGAGCTGGAGCAGGCGCGCTCGGCCGTCATCAATGCGGCGGGGCATCTGGAGGCCGAAGATCGCGACCGCCAGGTTGCCGCCGCGCGCAATCTGATTTCCCGTGTCGGGCGGCTGGTGGCCGAAGAGACCATCCAGATGCACGGGGGCATCGCGATGACGCAGGAATACGAGCTGGCCCATATCGCCAAGCGTATTGTCATGGCCGATCACCGGTTTGGCGACGAGGATTATCATCTGGAGCGATTCATTGCACTCAGCGCGGCATGACGGAGGGCGCCCGAACGTCAGGCGTTCGGGATGCCAGAACGCAATCGGGTTCGAGATTGATCTGAGCGATGCGGAAGGTCATGCGCGGTGCCATCTGGATATCCGGCCTGACCACCTGAACAGTCAGAACGTCCTGCATGGCGGGATCATCGCCATGCTGCTGGACGTGGCCTGCGGCAACACGGCCTCGGCCTGGTTCGACCGGGCGGAGCATCCGATGGTGCTGACCATTTCGTTGAACACCAGCTATGTCGCAGCCGTGAACCATGGGCGGGTGACGGCGGTTGGGCGGCCTGCGGGGGGTGGGCGCAAGCTGGCCTATGTCAATGGCGAGTTGCGTTGCGAGGATGGGCAACTGATCGCAACCGCGCAGGGGGTGTTCAAGCGTCACGCGCTGGCCAAGTGACGGTGAGCGCATTGCCGAAGGGGGCAGACAGCGATGGAAAAATGGCACGATTTTCCCGACGCGCAGGCGAAGCAGCGCCCGGACGCCCCCGCGTTCGAAGATAGTGGCGGCGCGTTCTGGACCTATCGGCAGCTGGATGACGCCATCGCCGATGCGGCGGAGTTGCTGAAGGATCGCAAGGTCAGGCCCAACGACCGGGTGATGATCCTGGCCGAAAACTGTTGCGCGGCGGTGGCGGCGTTGTTTGCCTGTTCACGGGTCGGGGCCTGTGCGGTCCCGATCAATGCGCGGCAGACCGATTCGGAAGTGCTGCGGGTGGTGGAGCATGCGCGCCCGGCCGTCACGCTCATGACTTCGGCGGCGTCCCCGGACGCGATGAGCCACGCCAACCGATTGGGGGCGCAGGCGGTGACAGGGGCGTTCGGGACCCTGCACGTGACAAACCAGTTCCCAGGCCAGCCCGATGCGGAGCTTGAGGGCGTGGCGACCATGCTGTTCACGACCGGTACCACCGGCGTGCCAAAAGGCGTGATGCTGACCCATGACAACCTGATGTTTGCCGGTCGGACGGCGGCCCGGTTTCGGGGCATGACCGAAAGGGACATTGTTTATGGTGTGCTGCCTTTGACGCATGTATTTGGTCTGGCCTCGGTGGTCACTGCGGCGACTCTGGCCGGGGCGTTGGTGCGGCTGGAGGCGCGGTTCACGGCGGCCCGGACCTATGAGGTGCTCAATTCGGGGATCACACAGTTTTCCGCCGTACCGCAGATGCATGCGTTGCTGATGCAATATGCAAAGGAACAGGGTTTCGACCATCTGCCCCGCAACACGCTGCAATATGTCTCGTCCGGTGCGGCTCCTCTGGACCCGGCGTGGAAGCGCAAGGCCGAGGCGTTTTACGGGGTTGCGATCCAGAACGGCTATGGGTTGACCGAAAGCACGGCGGCGGTGTGTGCCTCGCGTAACGAAATCGGCGACCCGGATATCTCGGTCGGCCCGCCGCTGGCCGGGATCGAGGTGCGGCTGGACGAAGCCGTTGCAGGCGCCAGAGACGGTGTGGGCGAAGTTCTGACGCGCGGACCAAATGTGATGAAGGGATATTTTCGCAATCCCGAGGCAACAGAGGCTGTGCTGGAGGATGGGTGGCTGCGGACGGGCGATCTGGGGGTTCTCGACGACCGGGGGCACCTGCACATAGTGGGACGGTGCAAGGAGCTGATCATTCATGGCGGGTTCAACGTCTATCCACCCGAGGTCGAGGCGGCGCTGAACGATCACCCCAGGGTTATCCAGTCCGCCGTGGTGGGCCGCGTCGTGGAGGGCGACGAAATGGTGGTGGCCTTTGTACAGGTCGCGCCAGGGGATGCCCCGACATCGGAAGAATTGCTGACTTTCGCGGCAGGCCGACTGGCGGGATACAAGTGTCCGTCTCAGATCGTCATCACGGAGGCCCTGCCGGCGGCCCCGACCGGAAAGATCCTCAAATACAAACTGCTGGACGTCTTCGCGGATCGACTGAGCTGAGGCCAAAGTGACGGATGCTGCCAAGCCGACTTGAGCTTGACCCTACGCCGCTCTGCAACTCATCTGAACGGATGCTACAATGGCAACAAGATCAGTTGGCAAACCATCCACAACGTGAACTTCGGCCGTGGGATGGAAACGCAACATGAAGCGAAAATTCATTGGATATATTGTCGGGATGATCGTTTCGACCACGCCTGTTTTTGCTCAAGAAACTGAAGTCGACGAGCTTTGCGTGGATCACTTTGGCGTCGGCGCCCTCGTTGAGGAAACGTGCCGTCCCTTGTCGGGGCCAAAACGAAAAATCGGACCATCTGAATTGAATTCGGCGCTGTCGGATGGTGTCGCCAACCTCAGGATTGTCTCAGACGACAACCCTGAAAAACCCTACGATCTTGCGCCGCTTTCGAGCGCAGGAAGCGTACATAGTCTTGAGCTTTTTCGCGTTGGTCCGGTCGATCTAACGCCGCTTCAGGACATGAAAGGTTTACTTCGCCTTGACCTGGCAGCCGATGCGGCGGTTGCTTTGGACCAATTGACAACCGAGCTGCCGGAACTGGCAGAACTCAGAATCTATGCCCCACGCCGCACAATCGACCTAGGCGCGTTGTCCAACATGCCCGCATTGCGGGTATTGTATGTCAAGGCAGATGCGATCACCGGACAACAAAATCTGAGCGATCTCACCCGGCTTGAGCGCGCGACTTTCGAACTCGCGGAAAACACGGAATTCTCTTCACTTGCTGAGCTTGACCAACTGAAGTGGCTCGAAATCTCCGGCACGCTCGGTCGCACAGTGCTGCATGATATCGAATTCGTTGCGCCACTTCGTTCACTGACGCATCTCGATCTGTCTACCAACGATATCGAAGATTTGCGCCCGCTTTCAGGGCTGGAAGACCTCAAACTTTTGATTTTAAGCTACAATAAAGAGCTGTCCGATATCAGCCCACTTTCAAGTCTGACGGGTTTGACCGTACTTCAACTTCGAGATACGCAAGTGTCTGATCTCGGTGCTTTGCGAAACATGAGCAAACTCGGTGTTCTTTGGCTGGACCGCACACCAGTGTCAGATATCAGCGCTCTTGCAGGTTTGAAGAGCTTGTCTGGCTTGGAGCTTAGCCGTACGCAAGTGACCGATATTGCCCCGCTGAGCCAATTGCCTCTTCGTCATCTTAGTTTGCGGGGCACAGATGTAACCGATTTCTCAGCAGTTCCGGCAGGAGTTAAGCTCAAAAAGTGAGAAACGAGACATCGCTGTCGAGATTGGTCGCGTGCAGGAACCAGTTCTTTTATGGCATTCATTGGGTTGAGTTCGTCGACGCAACCATTGGCGCGAATCCAGCGAACGACAGGCTTGTCCGCATCTTTCCAGTCCAGTTCCGGCGCAGTGAATGACGGTAACGGAAACGGCGGCGGCTCGTGTCCGCCAATGACCGGTTCGGGGACTCCTGTGGGCTGGCGAACTGTCGGCACTGAAGACGTGAAGACAGGTAGCGACTTTCTGCGTTCGAACACGCGGTACCTGCACGCCTCTCCTTCGTCCGCTTGGGCGAATTCCGGTCAGGACTGCTTGACGCTTGGGGTAGAATTGCCAGACGTCCCCGCCTCGGCTCGGCGCCCGGCCTCACGGGATGACATTTCTCGCAAGAGGGACTGCGACGTGCGGGAGCGCTCCGGGTTCCCGTGATCCTTCGAATTAGGCCCCGACGCCCTCGGCGGCCGCGCGGATGGCGCGGATGTTGGTGCCGTAGACCTCAGGGGCCGAAACCGAGCCGCCCTTGAACACCGCCGATCCGGCGACCAGAACGTCGGCCCCGGCCTGTGCCACCAGCGGTGCGGTCTTCGGGTCGACGCCGCCGTCTATCTCGATATGAACCGGGCGGTCGCCGATCATTTCTCGCAGGCGGCGGATCTTGGTCGTCATGTCGATGAATTTCTGCCCGCCGAAGCCGGGATTTACGGTCATTACGCAGATCAGATCGGTGAGATCCAGCAGGTGTTCGACCGCGTCTGCCGGGGTGCCCGGGTTCAGCGCCACGCCCGCTTTCATGCCTGCGCCACGGATGGCCTGGAGGGTGCGGTGGGTGTGCGGCCCGGCCTCGACATGGGCGGTCAGCACGTCTGCCCCGGCATCGGCATAGGCCTGGATGTAAGGATCGACCGGTGAGATCATCAGGTGCACATCCATCACCGTTTTCACATGCGGGCGGAACGCCTTGACCGCGGGTGGGCCGAAAGTCAGGTTCGGAACGAAATGGCCGTCCATCACGTCGACGTGGACCCAATCGGCCCCCTGCGCCTCGATAGCCTGAATTTCCTGTCCGAAATTGGCGAAATCGGCGGAGAGGATCGACGGGGCGATCTTGATCTTGCGGTCAAAGCTCATCGGAGACCTCGTGAGTGGTAAGAGTCGCAGCGCATATACAAGCGATCAGGCGCGAGGGATAGACCTTGTCCGAAATCACCGACCGCGACGCGATTGCGTGGGGCCTGCGGCAAGAGTAAGGATGGATCATCGCCGTGGTTTCGCGAGGCCGGCAGGAGGTGTGAGTCAGATGGATTACATTGAATGAGCAGCGGGCTGTCGCATGTGACATTCATCGTGTCCGACCTCGACCGGATGCAGGAAATTCTGGAAACGGTGTTCGAGGCGCGCTGCGTCTATGACAGCGGCGTGGCGCAGTTTTCACTGGCAGAAGAGCGGTTTTTTCTGATCGGGGACGTCTGGGTCGCGATCATGAAGGGCGATCCGTTGCCCGAGCGCAGCTATAACCACGTGGCCTTTGCCATTGCCGAGGACCAGTTCGAGGAACGCCGCAGGCGGATCGAGGCGCTGGGGCTGGACCTGCGCCCGCCGCGCCCCCGTGTCGAGGGCGAGGGGCGGTCGCTGTATTTCCACGGGCCGGACAATCATCTGTTCGAATTGCACACCGGCACGTTGCAGGAGCGGCTGCAACGGTATGCCAAGGGGAGGGAGGCCGGAGCATGACCGGATTTGTTTTTGCGGTGGTCCTGCTGGCGGCGCTGCTGCATGCGACATGGAACGCGCTGGTCAAGGGGGGAGCGGACAAGACCGCCAGCATGGCGGCGGTGGTCATGGGGCAGGGGGCGTTCGGCCTGTTGCTGCTGCCCTTTGCCGCGCCCATCGACTGGAGCTGCTGGCCTTATCTGCTGGCCGGGGTGGCATTGCATCTGGGGTATCAGTTGTTTCTGATCCAGGCCTACAAGATCGGTGATCTGACACAGGTCTATCCGATTGCCCGCGGGGCGTCGCCGCTGCTGGTGGCGCTGGGAACGGCGTTGTTTTTCGGAGCGGTTTTCAGCCAGGCCGAGCTTGCCGCGATGGCGATGATTTCGATCGGTATCGCCTCGATCGCGCTGGTGCGGCGGCAGGACGGAAATTTCAACATGCGGGCTGCAGGGCTGGCGCTGGTCACCGGGTTGTTCATCGCCTCGTATTCCATTGTCGACGGGCAGGGCGCGCGGATTGCGGGTACTGCGCTGGGCTTTTTCGGTACCCTGACAGTGGCGAATGCGGTCGGGTTTGCGGTGGTCGCCCGCGTGGCGCGGCCCGGTCTTCTGAGGCGTGCGCGCAAAATCTGGCGCCTGGCCGCCTTTGGCGGGGCGGCTTCGTTCACGGCCTACGTTCTGGTGGTCTGGGCCTTCACGCAGGCGCCGATTGCATTGGTAACGGCGCTGCGTGAGACATCGATCATCTTTGCGCTGGTTCTGGGGGTGACGTTCCTGAACGAAAAGCTGGACCTGAAGAAAGTGCTGTCGACGGCGCTGACATTGTCGGGCGCGATCCTGTTGCGCATCAGCCGGATATGATGGCGTCAGGCGGGAAACGTCTGCACTCAGCCTGAGAGGGGAAAGCGTTTGATCAGGCGAAACAACCCGTCCTCGGTCTCGCCGACCAGAGCGATGTCCCGGAGGCGGAATGGGCTGGGCAGCACAGACCCGATCCGGCTTTGCAATTCGGCCTGAACCGGAGAGAGCAGCGCCTTGGGCAGTTTCCCCGTGAGTGTGATATGAAACCGGAATGCGCCCATTACATACGGATAGCCCCAGGTTTCGAGGTTTGCTTGCAGCGCGGGTTTTAGGCCTTCGCCGCGCCTTTGGCGTTCGGCTCCGTCAAGGGGCGCGCGAAAGCGGTCGAGGTCGCGCACGCAGGCAGCGGCGAGAGCGTTCAGATCAGCGGTGTCCCCAACCGGGCACAGGGCCAGAAAGCGGCCCATCCGCACAAGTTCCAACCCTTGTGCACTGACCGTGGGTCGGGTTGCCGCGAAATGGGCGCAAGCCTCCTTCAACTCGGATGTGCTGTGGGGTGACGCCAGTCGAAACGGGGGTTTCAGCGTCGCGTGAAGCCCGTATTTACGCGGAGTTTCTGTGATGTCGGCGATATCGATGCCGTCCAGGTACGGATGTGCGACATGCGCTCCGCTCGTGATGTCCCGGCCGAGCCAGGCGGTGGCGGCGCTGGACCATTCCTCGCCCGAGGGTGGCAGGTAGTAGATTGCGTAGCGACTGAATGTCATGCCGCGTCCTTGTCAGGTGCGATAGAACATATACCTGCCCGGTGCGATGGTCGCGGGGCCTGTGATCTGGTCGAACCCGACCAGAGGTTGCCCCGAGATCAGCAGGCCGCCGGGGACCATCACTTGCGCGATCAGTGGGCTGAGGCGGGCGGCCTCGGCCACGTCGTCCTGTTTGATGCCCATGCCGAAATCGTAATGGGCCAACGCGATCCGCCGACCTTCGGTGACGAGGCGCTGCAGCATCGGTTCGGCCTCGCCCTGCAGGAAATCCTGTTCCGGCGGCACGCAGGAGGGGTGGCACTGCAGCACCCGGTCCATCACCCAGATCCGGCGGTCGGGCAGAATTTCGCGCAGGTGATCATAGGTGCGCCCGTTCCCCAGCCCCATGTCCAGAACGTCGCCCTCAAGATCGCGGATCTGCCCTGCGGCCCAGTTCAGCCCGTCGCGCTGGGCGGTCAGGCGGCGCAGCATGGAATCCAGTCGGCTCATCAAGGTCTCCTTGGCGTTTCAGTCGCGTGGCGCGGTCCAGATCCGGACCGGTCCCTGCATCAGGCGTTCGATCAGGCCCTGGGTAAAGGCCCAGATGTCTTGATCATGCACGAGGTGGTGGGTCAACAGGCCGAAGGGTTCGGTATTGTCCACAGCCCCCCTTCGCCGGGCCTGAAGCAGACTCACAAGATGGGCGATCAGCGTGTCGGGATCGGCCAGGCTGCGTGTCCCGTGCCAGTCGATCGGGTCGAGATGGGTGTTGACCTGCTCCAGTCCCGGCGCGGGATGTGTGGCCGTGCGCGGGGTGGACGTGGACAGAAAGCAGTATCCCAGTGCGGGAAGCTGTTTGACGACCTGGGGCGCGATGCGGTTCCAGGGCGGCACGAACATCGGCATCAGGGCCGGGCCGAAGAGCGTGCGCAATCGGGTCAGCCCGCGTTCTGCATCCGCAACGATGTCCGAGGTTGGGCGGTGCAGGCGGAACTCGGCCTTCTTTTCGGTCTGCGGGGCGTGGTTTTTGTGCGCCCAGCCGTGCACGACCGGGATCAGCGCCGGTTGCTCGGCAAGGGCGGATGCCAAAGTGTCTTGCGCCGTATGGGGGATGACGGCCAGATGTACCGGCAGGCCATATTGAGCCGACAGATCTGCAAGCCGGTCCAGTTGCGGGTTGGGCGCGGTGGCGTCGTCATCGCGCCACCACAGCGGCAGGGTCAGGCCGTCGCCGTGCCAGCGGGCAAATTCGCTATCCAGAGGTGTCCAATCCGGGGTCATCGTGTCACCTTTGCCAGATCTTCGGCGATGGCGACAGTGCGCGCAGCGCCATCGAAGGACAAGCCGAGATCGGGGCGGGGGCCGGAGGCGATCACCTTTTCGACCGAGCTGGCCAGCAGGTCGCCGGACAGGGCGGTGCTTTTGATCACCTCGACTGCGGGCAGATGTGACAGGCTTTGCGCGCGCAGCCCCTGTTCGACTTCCTTGCCGTCGTCGAAGGGGATGAAAACCGCGGGCACGCCGCATTGCAGGACATCGAGTGTGGTGTTGTAGCCGCACATGCTGACCGATGCCGCGGCGTGGCACAGCATCTGGCGGAAATCGGGTCGGGCAGGTTCGATCAGGATTGGTATTTCGCCTGCCAATGCTTCAAGATCGGCAATCCTCTGGCCTGTATCGCGCCCACCAACCAACAGGCGCCAGCGCCTGTTGGTCATCTTTCGGGCGGCCTCGATGGCGGCCTGAAAGATCGGCTGCCCGACCGGGCCGCCGCCCGCGCTGACAATGATTTCGCCTGCGCCCGCCGTTTGCGGGTGCTGCTTCGCCGGGGCCGGAGCGACGTAGCCTGTGTAGTGCAGGCGTTGGGACAAAGCTTTGGACACGGGCCAACTGGCCTCCAGCCGGGTGGATCGGAGATCGGAGTGGACCAGTACACCGTCGTAGTAACGTTGAATCACCGCATCGGCGCGTTCTGCCTTTGAGGGTTTGGACGGTGGCGCCAGGATGTCCCGGATCGAGGCGAGGATGGCGGGACGCGGCGAGAGTTCATTCGCGGTTTGCAATAACGCCTCGAACTCCGGCGCCAGCGACCTGCGGCCAAAGGGATAAAGTTCGGTGATCAGGATGTCGGGGGCAAAGCGGCTGACGGCGGCCATCAGCGCCTGAATGCGGGCCTTCAAATAGCTTTCGTCGGCGCGCGTTCCGACTTCGGTCAGAAGGCGGGTGAAGTCCGTCCCGTCCGACCGCAGTGGCGGCAGATTGAACAGGTCCAGCCCGGCACTGTCGAGTTGCGGCGCGGGCATCCCGCCGGAGACGACAAAGACCTTATGGTTTGCCTTGCGAAAAGCATGACCGAGGGTAAGCGCACGGCTCAGGTGCCCGGTACCCAGAAGATGGGTAACGGCGATCATCACTTTCATGCTGCGCCTCCGGCTTGCAGCAGGCGGACCGGTTCCGGCTCGGGCCGCATATCGCCCAGATGAACGATAAAAAGACGGTTGCGCTTGATCTTGAAGGGGGCGGGACCGCGAAAGTTCCAGCCCCACGCACGCGCCAGAATCACACGCATGATGCCAATATGACAGACCGCAACGGTGTCGCCGGTGAGGCGCGCCAGCCAGGGTTGCAGACGATCGCCGACCTCGGCGGGGCTTTCGCCGGAGGGCGGGCGGAAATCCCAGCTCCACTCCTCGATATGGCGATAGCCGCTTTGTGGGTCGGCTATCAGGTCGGCGCCGCGTTTGCCTTCGAACGCGCCCCAGTTCATTTCGATCAGTTCGGGGGCGAGGCGCGGTTCCTTTCCTGAAACGATGCTTGCGGTTTCGCGGGCGCGCGACAGAGGGCTGGACCACAGATCCGCCTCTGCCCACTCTTCGGGCAGGCGGTACCCGGCCAGTTCCTGCCGCGCCTGAGCGTCGAGCGGGATGTCGCTGCGGCCTTGAATGCGACCCGCGCGGTTCCATTCGGTATGGCCGTGGCGGAGGAGGGCTAGGCGCGTCATCCCTGCGCCCCCAACAAGGGCCGGACGGCGGACCAGAAGGTTTCCGTGGCGGCGGGCATCAGGTGGTGGGCTTGGACATGGGCGCGGGACTTGGCGCCTGTCTCGCGCCGCAGGTCGGCATTGCGAAGAAGGGTTTCAAGCGCGCGCACCAGTGCTTTCGGGCCGCCTTCGATCGTCGGGTATTCACCGGGCAGCAGCACGTCCCGTACACCGGGGCGATCCTGCGCCACCACGGGCAGAGCCGCAGCCTGCGCTTCGAGGTAGACCATGCCATAGGCTTCGTTCACGCCGGGCCAGAAAAATAGTGAAGCATTTGAGTAGGCGGCTTGCATGGCGGCCCTGTCCAGCTGGCCCAGAAACCGCACCCGCCCCTCGAATGGCGCCATCAGCGCTTCGACCTCGGGCCGGGTCGGACCGTCGCCTGCGATGTGCAGCTGCCAGTCGCCTTGCAGCAGGGAAAGTGTTTGCGCAATGAGTTCGTAGGAGTGCAGCTTGTCACCATGGCGCATCATTCCGGTGGCCAACATCGGCCCCACACAATCCGATCTCGGGGGGGCGGCGGCGTAGGGCAGAAAAGGCGGCAGCGACACCAGATCTTGCCCGGCGATCCGGTCCCGGTTCAGTGCAAAATGGTCGTTTTCGGTGTGATAGAATATGATCCGCGCCGCGTCGCAGGCGTCATGCGCGGCCTTGGCGAATTCCGACCATGGTCCGGTCAGTCGTTTATTGGCCCGTGTGCTTTCCAGCTGCACATAGGGGATGTTGCGCGCGCGACATACTTCGGGTCCGATGAGATCGGGGGACTTGTAGTAGTTGTGATAGGTCACCCAGAGGGAGACCTCGGGGGGCAGGGTTTGCGCGAGGCGAAGGGATTCGAGTTTGGCGGCCTGACGCAGCTCGTGCTGGACCATTGCGTTGCCGTGCTTGTCATGAATTTTCAGCTCGGACACCAGCTCGACCCGGGCACCGTTTGCGCCGATGGCCGCCATCAGATTGCGGGCCATTGCCCGGTCTCCGGAGGGCACCGGGCTGTTGGGAGATTTCAAGGGGGCATAGAACGCGACATGGGTCATGCCGGTACGGTCCCGCAGAGGGTGTGCAGACGCCGGGACAGGCGCGCGATACCGGGGGCCATCCCGAACTCGGCCACCAGCCGGGCGCGGGCGGCCTGTGCCATATGGGCCGCCTTTTGCGGCTCTGAGGCAAGTGACACCATCGCCGCGGCCAGCGCTTCGGGGGCGTCGTCGGACAGGGTGCCGTGTGTGCCGGAAACGATGAATTCCGGAATGGCGGACACGGGTGTGGCCAGAATGGGCAGCAGTTGCGATGCCGCCTCCATCAGCACGTTGGGCAGGCCGTCGCGGTCGCCATCCGCAGCGATCCGGCTGGGCAGCACGAACAGATCGGCCTGCCGCATCGCTTCGATGACTTCGGGCTGGTTGCAGGCCCCGCGCCAGTCGATGCGGCCGGTCAAGTCCAGTTCTCTGGCGCGGCGCTTGAATTTCTCACTTGATCCGCCGCCGCCGATATGGACCCAGCGCCAGTCGAGCGTATCGGGCAACAGGGAAAGGGCGGTAATCAGGCGGTCAAACCCCTTTTTCTCGACCAGGCGGCCGACCGACAGCATCGTGAACGGGGCATCGGGTGCGCGCTCTTGGCGCGTCGGGGGGGCGGGGAACCGCGACAGGTCAAGCCCGTGATAGATCAGATCGACCCGCCCCGGATCGTCGGCCAGACCGCGCAGGTGTCGGGCGCCGATTCCCGTGCAGGTGGCGCCGAAGGTGGCCCCAAAGCTGTCGGCATGGAGTTTTTCGCGCTTTTCCCAATCCGGCGAGGTCCAGATATCCTTGGCATGCGCGGAAAAGCTCCACGGGATATCGCGCATGATCGCGGCATATCGTGCAACCGAAGAGGGCGTGTGCAGAAAATGCGCATAAAGCGCCCCGGTTCCCGGGGATAGTTCGGCGGCCAGAACACAGGCCTGCCCGAAGCGGCGTATGCGGTTATGAGTCGGATCACGAACCAGATCCTTGCGCCAGATTTCATATGCCGTCGCATAGCCGGGCAATCGTTGGGCGATCGCGCGGGCTTTCCACACGCGCTCAGGCTCTTCGTAGAGGTATTCGGGCAGGTAGTGGACCGGGGCCTTGAGGGCTTCGTGCAGTGGGTGACGTTTGATGTCAGTGGGGTGGCGAAGCGACCAGATGGCAAACTGGTGTCCGGCCTGTTCCAGCGCGACCAGTTCCTGAGCGATGAACGTTTCCGAAAGGCGGGGCCAGCCTTTGACCAGCACCGCCAATTTGGGCTGTGGGCCGGTCATCCCGTGGCTCGTTCCCTGACTCGGCCCAGCATCACATTCACGCGGTGCGTGACATAGTCGAGCCCGTCAAGCAGCCCGTCACCGATGGCCTCGGAGGGTAACGGCAGGGATGGCAGATTCCGGATGGCGTTGACCATCGACGCGGCGGACAGGCCGTCGCGGCTTTCGTCCAGCATCTGAACGAGCCCCAGTTCTTCGGCCCGCGAGGCGCGAATCCATTGTTCAAGACGGGGCACGGTGCGCGGCACGATAACGGCGCGCTTGTCAAAGGACAGAACCTCGCAAAAGGTGTTGTAGCCCCCCATGCAGACAACGCCGGCTGCACCGGCAAACAGCGTTTCGATCTGGGATTCGAAGCCGACGGCGGTCACGCGCCCGTTCAGCCGGGCAACCCGCGCTTCGAACTCGGCCCGCAATTCGCCCGACAGGAACGGGCCATAGACGAGTATCGCGCGGGGTTCGAGCGTGGTGTCCTTTTCATAGGCGGACAGGACGAGATCGACCATCGCCCGGCCATCGCCGCCGCCGCCGGGCGTGATCAGGATGTAGGGTTGCGGCGGGGGCGGGCCGATCGGACCGAGATCGCGGCGCAGATAGCCTGTCCAGTGCATGCGCGATTGCGCGCGCGCGCTCAGCGGCAGGCCTGCAGTAGGGTCATAAATCGACCGGAGCCCGTAGACCCAGATCTCGTCATAGTATGTCTCGGTGGCCTCGACGGCTTCCTTGCGCGCCCATTCGGCGGCCAGAACGGCGGGTTCGTCCAGGACATCGCGCAGGCCGAGAACCATTTTTGCGGTTCCCTGCTGTTGTAGCATGCCGAGTGTGGGCAGCAGTTCACCGCGAAACCCGGTGGGTTCCTTGTCGACGACCAGAACGTCGGGCTGATACTGTTTGACGGCGGTCCGGATCAGGCTGGAGCGCAGCTCGGTCACGTCGTCGATGCCCATGCCGATGGTTTGCGACGCATAGGACCCGTCGGCAAGCTTGGTAACGCCGGGCAGGCGCACGTGGTCGACGCGGCGAGGGAAGGTAAATCGCCCGGCCACCGGTGAGCCGGTCAGGATCAAGGCCGAAGCCTGACTGTCGGATGCGGTGATGGCGGATGCAAGCGCGCGTGAGCGCCGCAGATGCCCAAGCCCGAACGTATCGTGGCTGTAGAACATGATGCGTGGGGCGCGGCAGGCTGGGTATGCGTTACTTTTCTTGTTCATACCATGTAACAGGTTTCGAGTTCCGATCCGGGGGCCGCGCGCCTGTCCCTCATAGCGCAGGTTTTTCCGGAATTCCCGTGGCAGGCTTGCCGGGAAATGTCCGTTTTGACCGACCATTGCGAAAAGGCAACAGAGTTGCGCCTTTGAAGGGTCGAAACGCCGAAAAAACGCAAGCGAACCGAGTGTCTTTGACCGGCCATCCTGAGATTTGCGATGTCGCGCATTCTGATCAAGCGTCCATACCCCGTTGCCGCAATCCTTTGATACATGCAGATTTGTTTTGCCGCCAGTGTCGGAACAGTGTTTCTGCTATGGTCATATTCAAATCATGCGACGTTGAAAACACGATTGTCAAAAGCATGATTTCAAAGGCACATGACGACACGATTGCGCGAAAACATCACCTAGCCATTTGAACGCCGAAGCCGTGTCCTGTAGCGTACCGCGAACACTAGGAACTGGATGCAAATCCCAATGAGACCACTGTTTCTTCTCAACCTGATCCTGACAATCTGGGTCACGGTCGCGGCATTTATCGGCGCTGCTGCGGCGCAAACGTCGCTATTGCCGGGTTATGGCGGTTCAGAAGACACAACCAGCCAGTCGGATACGGAAGGCGACATCGCCGCCGCCATCCGGGCAGCAACAGAGGCTGGGGCCAGCGTCATCGTCATTGACAGTGCCGGCAAAGTGGTTTCATCGGCCGCAGAAACACCGACCGACGCAGCCGCGAGCAACCCGATGGGCGACGGATCGCAGTTGATGAAGGCGCAGGCGCGGTTTTCAGAGTTCCGTGCCTCCTTGGAATCCCGGCTGGAAGCGTTGCCCTATTCCGTGTTCGAGGTGCAGTACATCCTGCGCGAGACCAGCCCCGACGGGCGCATTCTGACCTATGTCGAGGTTCTGGCCTGGAACCTGTTGTTCCTGCTGATCGGCCGGTGGTTGTCGATCGAGATTTACGGCAAACGCATCGCGCGCCGAATTGTCGTCGCGCGGATCAAGGACAATCCGGTCGGGTACAAGGAAAAAATGCCGTTCCTGGTCTTCCGTTTTGTCATGGGAGTGGGGGCCACCGTCTTTGCCATGGTGATGGCACTGATCGTGGGATATCTGGTGTTTGGCCGGGCCGAGGACATTTCGGTCCAGTTTACCGTGACGGCGATCTTCACCGCGTTCTTCCTGGCGCGCACGGTATCCGATCTGTGGCGCATGGTGCTGTCGCCGTTCCTCAGCCAGTATCGTTTGCCGCCGTTTTCCGACCGGGATGCCAAGCGACTCTATATCTGGGCGTCGACGCTTGCGACCTATGACATCGCGGTGGTTCTGTTTTCGACCTGGGTCGCGGATTTCGGGCTCAACTACAACGTCTATGCGATGGTCTATGGCAGCCTGACGGCGGTTGGCGCGCTGGGCAATATCCTTATGGTGCTGTTCAATGCGCGCGCCATCTCGAACGCGATCCGGGGCGGGCGCGGCCCCGATCAGGTGTCGTGGCTGTTGCGGTTCGTCTCCTTTGGCTGGGCGCCGGTCGTGGTGCTTTACATCCTCTTCAGCTGGTTCGAACTGGCGGTTGACCTTGTGCTTGAACATCCCGTGTCGATCCCGCTGGTGGCCGGTACCTATGCGGTCTTCATGTCGGTGGTGATCGTTTACGGAGCGATGAACTATTTTCTGGAACGGTATTTCGACCGGTCGCGCCAGATCGACGTGATGAAGGCCACTCCGGATGATGAGGAGGACGCCGCGGCGGAGGTATACGAAAGGGTAGAGCCCGAACGACACGTCATCGCGACATATGAAGATCTGGCGCGCCGCGTGGCAGGTATTCTTGCCTTTGTCGTGGGTATCTATGCACTGGCTTCGATCTGGTATCCCGAGGGGCATTGGGCGGATGACTTGCCGGTGGGACGCGCGCTGGACGTGATGGTGATCCTGTTCATCGGTTATGTTCTGTTCCATTTCTTCCGTATCTGGATCGACAGCAAGATCGCCGAAGAAGTTGAAGACGGTGCGCAGGAGGTGGCGCCCGGAGACGAGGGCGGTGAGGCGGGGCAAAGCCGGCTGGCGACGTTGCTGCCCCTGTTCCGTGGTGCGATCCTGGCGGTTGTGGTCGTGACCATCGCGCTTATTGCGTTGATGGAGCTTGGCATCAATGTCAGCCCGCTGTTCGCGGGCGCCGGTGTGGTCGGTCTGGCTGTTGGTTTCGGCGCACAGACGCTGGTACGCGACATCTTTTCCGGCGCGTTCTTCCTGATCGACGATGCGTTCCGCAAGGGTGAATACATCGATATCGGAGACGTGAAGGGGACAGTCGAGAAGATCTCGGTGCGCTCGTTCCAGCTGCGCCACCATCTGGGCGCGCTCAACACCATTCCCTTTGGCGAGATCAAGGTGCTGACCAACTATTCGCGCGACTGGGTGATCATGAAACTGCCGTTGCGCGTGACCTATGACACCGATGTCGAGAAGGTGCGCAAGCTGATCAAGAAACTGGGGGTTCAGTTGCTGGACGATCCGGTGATCGGCGAGAACTTCATCCAGCCGCTGAAATCCCAGGGCGTGATCGAGATGCAGGATTCGGCGATGATCATCCGGGTCAAGTTCATGACCAAACCGGGCGACCAGTGGCTGGTGCGTAAGAGGGTTTATCAAGAGATTCGCGAGTTGTTCGCGCGTGAGGGGATCAGATTTGCCCATCGTGAGGTGACTGTGCGGCTAGCCGATGACAAGAGCCCCGAGGACCTGACCCCGAAACAGCGCGAGGCGGTGACCGGCGCGGTGCAGGCGGCGATCGACGAGGATTATCTGGACGATATCGGCCCCGGCGGCAGCGGCGACGACCGCTAGTGGCGGGCGCTCCCGCGCCCCGATCCGGTCAGTCCCAGTCGGGGGTGGCGGTGCCGAGCTTGGGCGCGGGCAGGGCCCAGCACATTTTCGCCGGGCCGATGGCAAGAGCGGGAGACAGGCGAAAGCCGTTGCCCCAGCCGGTCTGTTCCGGCGCAGGCGCGAAATCCGTTTTGAGCGGATTGGCGATACCCAAGCCAGACGCGGTTTTCCTTAGGCTGACCAAAAGCTCTGCCGTGCGGGCGAGCGACAGGCGGGCATCGGATATTGGCCTGCCTTCGACCGCCTCGGCCAGCGCCGACAGAACGGCAGCGGCCATCAAATAGCCTGTTGCGTGATCAAGTGCCTGAACCGGCAAGGGTGTCGGCTTGTCCGCCTTTGCCCATACCTGACCGGCATGAGCAATGCCCGCGCTCATCTGCACGAGGCTGTCAAAGCCGCGCCGCTTGGCCCAGGGGCCGTGCCAGCCATAGGCGTCAAGCGCCACCTCGACCCGGTTCGGCGCGATCCGGTTGCGGGTCGCGACGTTGAGCCCCAGCCCGTCCAATGCGCCCGGCCTGTAGCCGTGGACAAACACGTCGGCCTGTTCCAGCAGGTCCTTCAGCCGGGCAAGCCCGTTGGACGATTTCAGGTCCAGATAGGCGCAGCGCTTGCCGAGTGAGATGTCGGGGATCACCCCCGGTTCGTCCCATTCGGGGGGATCGATCCGCAATACCTCGGCCCCGAAACCGGCCAGCGTGCGGGTTGAAACCGGCCCCGCCAGGACGCGGGTGAGGTCGAGAACCCGCAGGCCCGCCAGGGGGCTTTCGGGTGTTGCCTGTGGCCTTTGGCGCAGGTTTGCACGCCTCGGTCCGGTCCAGGCCACCAGAGGTTCGGAGGCGACCGCGCGGCCCTGTGGGTGGGCCAGCCAGTCTTGCCGGCTGCGCATGGCGGCGGCAACGCCGCCCTGGGCGACGATGGCTGCTTCGAGTTCGTCCGCGTTCCAGCCAGACACGGCTTGGCTCACGGCCTCGCGGTCGGGTGGTGTTGCCATCACTTTCAGAGCCGCCGCGCGATGGGTGGCGAGATTGGTGTGCAGCCGGATCCAGCCATCGGCGGTCCGGTAGTCGCCGGCGACCGGGTCCCAGGCGCTTGGCATGGTCCAGCCATCCGGGCGCAGGGACCAGCCGTACCAGAGAGAGGCCAGACGGTGATCGACGGTGACCGGTGGTTGTCCGGCTGTCAGGTTCTGCGCGCGCATCAGCCGCGCCAGTTCCTGCCCGACCGCCGCAAAGGATGCGGTGGCCAGTTCCGACACCGCAAAGACGCTGGGCAGCGCGCCGCTGCCAGTTACCTTGTAGGTATCAGGCGCGGGCAGGGCGGAAAGCAGGGTCATTGCTGGTAGGGGTCGAGACTGTCGCGCAGTCCGTCACCCAGGAAGTTGAAGGCGAGTACCACAACGATGATCGGCAGCATCGGAATGGCCGTCCAAGGATAAATCTCGATCGAGGCGAGGTTTTGCGCGTCGTTCAGCATCACGCCCCAACTGACCGCAGGTGCCCGCAAGCCAAGGCCGAGGAAACTGAGCGCGGTTTCGCCGAGGATCATTGCCGGGATCGACAAGGTTGCGGAGGCGATGAGGTGTGATGCGAAATTCGGCAACAGGTGCTTGCGGATCACGCGGCCCGACGAGGCGCCCATCATTTCGGCGGCGCGCACGTATTCCTCTTCGCGTAGTGACAGGAATTTGGCGCGTACCGAGCGAGCCAGGCCGGGCCAGTCGAGGATACCAAGGATCACCGAGATGATGAAGAACACGGCAACCGGGCTCCAGTTCGAGGGCACGGCAGCGGACAGGGCAAGCCAAAGCGGCAGTTCGGGCAGTGAGCGCAGGATCTCGATCACACGGTTGATCAGCCAATCGGTCTTGCCGCCAAAATATCCCGCCATTGAACCGAACAGGATGCCAAGAAAGAACGACACCGAAATGCCGATGAGGCCGACGGTCAGCGACAGCTGTGCGCCATAGAGAATACGGCTGAACACATCGCGACCCAGCCTGTCCGACCCCCACAGAAACACCGTTGCGCCATCGGATGGGCAGAACAGGTGGGTATCCGAAGGGATCAGCCCTGCAAGACGATATTCGTCGCCCTTGCAGAAGAAGCGGATCGGGGCGGGGTTGTCGGTGTCGGGGACGAATTTCCACTGGAATGTTTCCAGATCCGCCTCGGCCACGATGGGATAGACGTATGGCCCGACGAACTCGCCCTCGTGGAACCAGCTGATCGATTGCGGCGGGGCATAGAGGTGCTCGCCATTGCGTTCATTCGGTGTGTAGGGTGCGATGAAGCCGGCAAACGGCAGCATCAGGTAGCTGAGCAACAGGAAGATGCCGGATACAAGGCCCAGCTTGTGGGTTTTGAACTTGCGCCAGACCAGCACCCAATTCGGGGCATCCAGGTCGCGGCGTTCCAGTTGCTGGATCGAGACCTGCGGATCATAGGGGGCGTCGTCGACATAACGACCGTCGGGAAGCTGGGTCATGTATCTCGCCCCTCATATCGGATGCGCGGATCAAGCATGACCAGGAGCACGTCCGAGATCATTGTACCCACCAGCGTCAGCAAAGCCACGAACATCAGAATGAAGCCGGACAGAAACTGATCCTGCGTCTTGAGCGCAGTCAGGAGCGTGGGGCCGATGGTTTGCAGGCCCAGCACGACCGAGACCAGAACCGAGCCGGAGACCATCGAGGGCAGCAGGTTGCCGATATCGGCGACAAAGGGGTTGAAGGCCACGCGCAGGGGATATTTCGTCAGCATCCGCGAGGGCGACATGCCCTTGGCAATCGCCGTCTCGACATAGGGTTTGCCCAACTCGTCCAGCATATTGGCGCGCAGACGCTGCATCATTGCCGAGGCGCCAGAGGTGCCGATGACAAAGGTTGGCACGATGAGATGAAGAAGAATCGATTTCACCTTGTCCCAGCTCATCGGCAAACCCTCATAGGCGGGGTCCATCAGGCCGCCGATGGGCAGGTTGAAATAGCGGTGGCCATAGTAGAACAGGATCAGCGCCAGCAGGAAGTTCGGTGTGGCAAGTCCCAGATAGCCGACAAAGGCCGAGGTATAGTCGACCCATGTCCGCGACCGGGCCGCAGCGAGAACACCCAGCGGCAGAGCCACTGCATATACGAACAGGACGGCGGCCAGGTTGACGACGACCGTCAGCCAGAGGCTGTCGCCCACGATCTCGGACACGGGTCGGTCGAACTCGAACGACCAGCCGTAGTTGCCCTGAATCAGGCCAGAGAACCCGTGCGGACCGGGCATGAAGCCCATCCAGATCATGTATTGTTCCCACAAGGGACGGTCGAGCGCGTATTCCTTGCGAAGGAATTCTGCCTTGTCGACACCCGCAGATTGTCCTGACGCCTGCAGCTCGGCAATCTGGTTGCTCAGATAGTCGCCGGGCGGCAGGTTGATGATGATGAAGATCATCGCCGACACCACCAGCAGCGTCAGCAGCATGGTGAAAAAGCGATAGACTGCGTAGCGCAGCAAAAGCATTCAGCTGCCCCCGTTACTGGTCCAGAAAGAACTCGTCCATGCGATGCACGCCGAAATGCGCGCCCGGGTCCCAGGCCCACATCCCTTTTTCGGGCACGTTGTGCAGGCGGTTCGAAACGACGATCGGTTGCGGTGTGCCGGCCAGAATGCCGATGCCGTAGACCTGATCGGCATGGATTTCCAGCATCTCCTTCCAGGCGGCGGAGCGCTGTTCATCCGTGGTCGCGGTATCCCAGACCTTGGACAGTTCCATCAACCGCTGTGCTTCGGGCATGTCGGGCGCTTCGCCCGCATCGCCGCCGGTCTGATAGAACTGGCCCCATTTGGGCCAGGCCAGGAATACCTGATCGGTAGGAGCGAGATAGGCGGGGGAGGTATAGACCTGCGGGATGCCGTTGTCCCAGCCGTACCAGACCGATGCCATTGTGTTTCCTGCAAAGACGCGGTTGCGCAGGATGTCGCGATCCAGCGGGCGCATGATCAGCTTGACGCCGATGTCGCGCCAGTTGTCGGTGACGATCTGCATGGCATTTTCGACCTCTTGCCGCTCGCCCGCGGTTTCGATGATCAACTCCATCGGGCGGCCATCGGGCAACAGACGGATACCACTGCCGTCGCGCTTGTCGAGCCCGGCCTCGTCAAGCAGTTTGTTGGCCTGTTCGGGGTCGTAGGCGGCCCAGGCTTGCAGGTTCTTTTCGTCGAAGAAAGGGGAGTAAGGCAGAACGGTCATGGCGCCCGGTTTGCCGAGCTTGAAATAGAGCGCCTGGTTGATCGTATTCCGGTCGATCCCCAGCGACAGCGCGCGGCGCACGCGTACGTCCCGCATCAGGTTGCGCCATGTATCATCGGCATAATTGAGGTTGGGATAGATCGCGATCTGCGAGGCCACGCCGGTATCCCACAGATAAGTTTTGTAATTACCCCCGGCTTCGCCCTTCTTGAGGATCGAGGCATCGCGGAAATCAAGCCCGCGTCCCTGAAGGTCGGTTTCGCCCGCGTTGGTCTTGGCAGCGACCAGACCGGGCGCCACGATTTCCATCTCGATAACGTCGATATAGGGCAGTTGCACACCCTTGGCATCGATGCGGTGATAATAGGGATTGCGCACGAAGTTGTGGCGGATCTTCTTGCCCGAGCTTGCATTCAGCCACGGTTGCAGGGTGGGCAGTTCGTGGTTGTCGTATTTGTACATGTTGTCGAGCTTGTTGTGCAGCGCGGCCCAGCTTTTGACGCGGGCGTCGTCAACCTCGGCGGCGAGTTCGTCGGGGTCGGCATAGGCTTCGTGGTATTTCTTGAGGAAATGCGAGGGCCGGTAGATGAAGGGCGGGCGTGCCTGTGCGAGGCTTTGCAGGAAGTTGGGATTGGGTTCTTCCCATTCGAACACCACAGTGATTTCGTCAGGGAAGGTGACGACCGGTGGTTTGCCGTTGACCCGCAGGAAATCCGGGGGGCCGGAGGGGCTGAGCAATTCGTTGTTGGCGACGTCTTTCCACCAGTATTCGAAATCGGCAGAGGTGAAGGGGGTGCCATCCGACCACTTGTGCCCTTTGCGAAGTTTCAGGGTGAACTTGCGGTTCCCATCGTTCTCGAAACTCGCCAGAAGGTCCGGAACCAGCTCGTATTTCTCGTTGTAGCCGACAAGGCGGGCGTAGCCATAGACCACCATCTGCCGGATATCCTTGGACCGCGTGACCATTGTGCGCAACGTGCCGCCTTGATGGCCGTATTCCCGCCCCTTGGCCTCCGGATCGACCACGACCGGCTCTTCGGGAATGCGCTCGGCCACCGGGGGCAGATTGCCCATTTCGACTTCCTGTTTCCAGAATTCGCTTTCCTGCAGGGGTGGAAGCGTATCCGAGCCGGCCTGTACCGCGCCGGCAAGCGCCAAGGCGGCGGCAAAGAAAATCGACCTGCGAGTGGTTTCAAACATGACAACGTACCTTATGGCCGGGTTCCAGCTCTTTCAACGAGGGTACCACGGAGTTCGAGAAACGAAAGGCTTCGTCCCAGCTGTCCGGCGATCCTGCGCCCAATGCTACCAGTTTCAGGTCGATTGGGCGATTGATATCGGGTTCGGGCTGGGCCGCGATCAGCGCTTTCGTGTAAGGGTGACGGGGGTTGTAGAAAAGCGTTTCCGGCGGGGCCTGTTCGATCACCAGACCTTGCCGCATGACCGCGACTTCGTCGGCGATCCGTGCCACCACGGCGAGATCGTGGGAGATGAACAGATAGGACAGGCCCAAACCTTCCTGAAGGTCTTCGAGCAGGGTGAGGATCTGTTCCTGCACAGATACATCAAGGGCCGAGGTCGGTTCGTCGCAGACAATGAATGACGGGTCCAGCATCAGCGCGCGCGCAACCGACAGCCGCTGACGCTGCCCGCCGGAAAACGCGTGCGGATAGCGTTTCAGCATGTCCTCGTTCAAACCCACGCGCTTCAGCATCGCGGCGGCCTTGTCGCGCTGTTCGGCCGTGGTTCCGATGCGGTGAATCTCAAGCGGCTCGGTCATCGCGTCCTGTACCCGCATGCGTGGGCTGAGCGAGCTGTAGGGATCCTGAAAGATCATCTGTGCCTGACGCTGAAATGCGGTGCGCTCGGTTCGGCTCATCTTGTGCACGGTGATCGGCTCGGCCCCTGGTTGCGCGCGAAACAGAACCTCGCCACCCGGATCGGGCGGTTCAGCCCCCAAAGCGATTCGCGCCGCTGTGGTTTTGCCCGACCCGCTTTCACCGACAATCGCCAGGGTTTTGCCACGCGCCAGTTTCAGGTCGACGCCGCGGCAGGCGTGAATCAGCGCCCCGGCCTTCCATCCCTTGCCGGACCGCATGGAATAGGTCTTGGATATCTCCTTCATCTCGAGGATCAGATCCTCGTCGGGCATCGGGATACCGACGGCTTCCTGATCGGGGATTTCCGGGGCGGCGTCGAAGAGTTGTTTGGTATAGGGATGAGCCGGTTCGCGAAGGATCAGTTCTGCAGACCCCGATTCCATGACGCGCCCCTTATGCATGACCACCACCTGTTCGGCCATGTTCGCCACCACGCCCAGATCATGGGTGACGAGAATCAGGGCCATACCGGTTTCCTGCTGCAACTCCTTGATCAGGCCCAGCACCTGCGCCTGTGTCGTCACGTCGAGCGCGGTGGTCGGTTCGTCGGCGATCAGAAGGTCGGGTTTGGCAACCATCGCCATGGCGATCATCGCGCGCTGGCGCATTCCGCCGGAGAGTTCGAACGGATAGGAATTGTAAGCACGCTCCGGATCGGGAAAGCCGACGCGGTCGAACTGTTCCAGCACCTTTCGCTTGGCTTCGCGTTCCGAGGCGCTGCGATGCAGCCACAACACTTCGCTGACCTGATTTCCGATCGTGTGGAGAGGCGACAGGGACCGCATCGGTTCCTGAAAGATCATCGAGACCTGATTGCCCCGGATGCCACGCATCTGTCTCTCGGTGAGGTCGGACAAAATTTGAGCGCCATCGGGGCCTTGTAAGGTGATCTTGCCGCTTCTGAGTTGTGCGGCCTTGGGCAGAATGCGCAACACGGCGCGGCAGGTGATCGTTTTGCCGGACCCGGATTCGCCAACCAGCGCCACGGTCTGGCCCGGCTGGACGTCGAAGTTTACGCCCTGAACCACAGGATCGGCAGTACCAAAACCGATGCTCAGATCTCTGACGGACAACAGCGGAGTCATCGGGGTTTTCCACCCGCCTGGCCGTGGATCGACATCAACTTCAAGAACTCCCTGATTTTTTCGTGCAGTTTCACCCGCCGGACCCTGACTAGTCAAATACGTTCTTGACGATAATCGGAGTGACGGTGGGAATAAATCTTTCCGATGGACATCACGAATTCTTGAGATTGCTGGATTTTTGGTGTTCGCGAAGAATTCATCGCCTGAGCGAAGCCCGTCGGACTGATTTAGCCAATGCTATCCGTCGCGCCCCGGCTCGTCGGGATCGTCGGAGAAGAGAGCAATTTTGTTTCCTTGTGGGTCGCGAAGGTAGCCAACGTAGAAGTGTGGCCCATATGCGGCACGAAAGCCCGGCTGTCCCTCATCGGACCCGCCTGCGGCAAGCGCAGCGGCGTGCAGGTCTCGAACCTGCTTTTGATTGCGCGCTTCGAACGCGACCATGGATCCGTTGCCGGCCGAGGCCGGACACCCATCGAAGGTTGGTTTGACGTAGAAATCAGGCGGAACGGGAGATTGCCCGGATTGTACGGGCAATACGTAGCTTAGGCCCTCGGGGCCCTCTTCCAGTTCGTATCCAAGGGCCGTCAGGAATGCTGAGTAGAACTGTTTGGCGCGAGCGATGTCATCGGCACCGACGGTGACGTAAGCAATCATTCAATGTGTTCCCTTCGGTGTTTTGAATACTGTAGCAATTCTCCTGAATTGCGGTAGGCCTCGGGACATCATACGCATTGAGACAAAGTTCTGTTCTGGACCACACTATGTGCAGACGTTCCGGTTAAGGGAACGGCCTGCGGCATTTCACCGGTTGTCGTTTCACTTTGACGGCTCCTACAGTCCGAAAGGACAGCCGGAGAGATGGAATGAGTGCGATCCTGACACTGAACGCGGGCAGTTCGTCGATCAAGTTCGGGGTATATCTGGCCGCAAAGGAGCCTACGCTGCTACACCGGGGGCAGGTCGAGAACCTGGGGCCGGTCGCGCAACTCGTGCTAAAGCGCGACAAGCGGCAAGCCACCCAGATCGGACCGGCCGATCATGCGGCGGCGGTGCGCGCAATTCTAGAGCACGTCGACCAACTGCTGGGGGACATGGAGATTACCGGCATCGGTCACCGGGTCGTGCATGGTGGGCGCACTTTTGACGGCCCTGCCTTGTTGACTGATACGGTTATCGAGCAACTTCAGGCGCTTGAACCGCTTGCGCCCCTGCATCAGCCGCATAATCTTGCGGCGATACTTGCTTCAAGAACGGCCTATCCGGGCGCGGTTCAGGTCGGGTGTTTCGACACTTCGTTTCATTTCGGCCATCCATTTGTGAACGACGCCTTTGCGATCCCGCGCCGGTTTTATGAAAAGGGCGTGCGACGCTATGGGTTTCACGGGCTGTCCTATGATTATATCACCGGCAAGCTGAAACGGGACTATCCGCATCTGTCGGTTGGACGGGTTGCCATTTGCCATTTGGGTAATGGCGCGTCGATGTGCGCGGTCGTAAATGGAAAGAGCATCGGTTCGACCATGGGGTTTTCCGCGCTGGACGGGTTGCCGATGGGCACCCGGTGCGGCCAGCTTGATCCCGGCGTGCTGCTGTATCTTATGGCGCAGGGCCACGGGGTCGAGGCGATCACCCATATTCTTTACAAGAAAAGCGGCCTGCTGGGCCTCAGTGAAATCAGCCACGACATGCGCACTTTGCTGATGCATGACGATCCCCGGGCACAGGAGGCGATCGACTATTACGTGTTCCGCATCAAGCGTGAGTTGGGGGCAATGTCAGCAGTGATGGGCGGTCTTGACGCCGTCGTGTTCTGCGGTGGCATCGGTGAGAACGCCGCACTGATCCGGGAGCGGGTTCTGGAAGGCATGGAGTATCTCGGCCTCAAGGTGAATGCCGAGGCGAATGACAGCAATTCGACGGTGATATCATGCGGTGAAACGCCCGTTCTGGTGATCCCGACGGACGAAGAACGCGTCATCGCCCGTGCGGTTTTCAAGGCGATGGGTTGAACACCGGCCGACGGAATTGCACCCTGCCGGCGGTCGGCCGGTTTTTGCGGCTGGCAAACATTCAGACACGAAAGCCAGGTTCATGTTGTTCTACGATTGCTCGACCGCCCCCAATCCTCGCCGCGCGCGGATGTTCATCGCTGAAAAGGGATTGGATATTGAAACCCGCGATATCTCCATCGCCAAGGGCGAGCAGTTGAGTGACGCGTTCAAAGCGGTCAATCCAAGGGCGACAGTACCGGTTCTGGTGACGGACGATGGCACGGTTCTGACCGAGAACCTGGGAATTGCGGCCTATCTGGAAGCCCGGTTTCCGGAACGGCCATTGATGGGGCGCACCCCCGAGGAAAAGGGTCTGGTGCTGATGTGGAATGCACTGGTTGAACAGCAGGGCGGTTTGCCAATCGGCGAGGCATTGCGCAACTCGCATCCGGCGTTTGCTGATCGTGCGGTGCCCGGCCCTTGGAACTATGTGCAAATACCGGAGTTGGCGGAAAGAGGGTTGGACAGGGCCAGGCGCTTTTTCGACATCCTTGAAGAACGCCTGCAAGACAGCCCTTTCATTGCCTGCAGCCATTTTACTCTGGCCGATATCACGACCTTCGTTTTTGTGGACTTCGCACGAGTCATCAAACTGCGAATCCCCGAAGAAAACTTCGCCACATTGACGTGGTTCGAAAATATCAGGGGCCGCTCAAGCGCAAGTATCTAGTGTAATTAATTGAGTTGTAGTCATAAAATATCCGCCGTCAGAACTGTACATATTTGTCTAGACAGAAGTGAACAGTGCCATTAGCGTCCTCTGCGAGTTGTTCGAGGGGAAAAGGCGATGAAATCCCAGTATCGTGTCGTGGTCATCGGTGGCGGCGTCGTGGGCGCTTCGGTTCTGTATCATCTGGCCAAATTTGGCTGGTCGGATGTGGTTATGCTGGAAAGGCGGCGGCTGGCATCGGGATCGTCCTGGCATGCGGCGGGCGGCATCCATGCCCTGAACGCGGATCCAAACATGGCCTCGTTGCAGGCCTACACGATCGACCTGCTGAGTGAGATCGAAAAAGAATCGGGCCAGAATATCGGTTTGCATATGACCGGTGGCCTGACTTTAGCCGGTACGCCTGAACGCTGGGAATGGTTGCAGGCCAACTACCGCATCTTCCAGTCCATCGGCATTGACGACTGCGAGCTTTTGACCCCGCAAGAGGCGCAGCGGCGTTGCCCGATCATGTCAACCGACGGTGTATTGGGCGCGATGTGGGCGGATCGTGAAGGTTACATTGATACAACTGGCACTGTTCAGGCTTATGCGACAGCCGCCAGGAAACGTGGTGCCGAATATTACGAGGAAACCAAGGTCGAAGAGCTGATCCAGACTGATGACGGCTGGCAGGTTGTGACCGATAAGGGCACGATCACCTGTGAACATGTGGTCAACGCGGCCGGGCTCTGGGCCAAGCAGGTTGGTCGCATGGCCGGGGTAGAGCTGCCAGTCTCACCGTTGAAGCACCACTATCTGATCACGGACACGGTGCCCGAAGTGGCGCAGGCGGATTTCGAGATGCCGATGACTGTGGATCTCGAAGGATTCACTTATATGCGGCAGGACCAGAAGGGTGTTCTGGTGGGGATCTACGAGGTCGATCACGAACACTGGGCGATGGACGGCGCGCCGTGGAACTATGGCGAGGAACTGTTTCAGGAACAGCTTGACCGGATCGAGAACGAACTGACATTGGGCTTTGAGCGGTATCCGTCGATCCAGAACGTGGGCATCAAGACATGGGTCAATGGTGCGTTCACGTTCTCGCCAGATGGTAACCCGCTGGTTGGTCCGGTTCCGGGCAAGCGCGGCTATTGGACCGCCTGCGCGGTGATGGCCGGGTTCCTGCAAGGTGGTGGCGTTGGGAAAACACTGGCCGAATGGATGATCCACGGCGAGCCCGAAGCGGACGCCTGGCCGATGGATGTGGCGCGCTATGGTGATTTCGCACAGAACAAGCGGTATATCCGTGAAACCACTGGCCAGTTCTATTCGCGCCGCTTCGTGATGACCTACCCGAACGAGCAATTGCCTGCGGGTCGCCCGCTGAAGATGGCTCCGGCGCATGACGCGATGACCGAGGCCGGATGTAAATGGGGTGTCAGCTGGGATCTGGAGGTGCCGCTGTATTTCGCGCCCAAAGGGTTCGAGGAAACGCCAACTCTCAAACGTTCGAACGCGCATGACATCGTGGCCGCTGAATGCAGGACCATCCGGGAGGGCGTGGGCCTGCTGGATATCTCGGGCTTTTCCCGCTTTGAGGTTTCCGGCCCAAATGCCGAAGCGTGGCTGGATAACATGATGGCCTCGAAACTGCCCGCCCCGGGACGTGCCAAACTGGCGCCGATGCTGGGTGAGAACGGGCGGCTCAAAGGCGACCTGACCGTGCTGAACTGGGGCGATGGCACCTGGTGGATCATGGGCAGCTATTACCTGCGCGCCTGGCATATGCGCTGGTTCAACGAGCATATGATGGACGGCGTGTCGATCCGTGATCTGGGGGAAGAGATTTGCGGGTTCGGCCTTGTGGGACCGAAATCGCAAGAGGTGATCGAGAAACTGGCGGAACAGGATATCTCGGGCCTGAAATTCATGGGCTGCGGTGATTTCGACATCGGCCTTGTCCGGGCGCGTGTTGCACGTATGTCGGTGACCGGCGAGAAAGGATATGAGATCAACTGCCGCTATGGCGATCATATCAAACTGCGGCGGATGTTGCTGGACGCCGGTGCCGATGAGGGTATCCGCGAGTGCGGTTTCAACGCGATGCTCTCGACGCGATTGGAAAAGAGTTTTGGCATCTGGTCGGCGGAGTTTACCCAAGCCTATACGCCGGGCATGACCGGAATGGATCGCTGGATCGACTGGAACAAGGAATTCGTCGGCAAGGCCGCGGCCCAGGCCGAACGCGACGGCAATGGCCCGGCGCAGGTGCAGGTGACGCTGGAGATCGACGCGCTGGACGCCGATGCCAGCGGGTATGAGCCGGTTTGGTCGGCTGACGAGCGGGTCGGGTTCGTGACCTCGGGCGGCTATGGTCATTATCTTGGCAGGTCTCTGGCGATGGCCCTTGTCGATCCTGCCAAGGCTGAGCCGGGAACCGAGCTTTCGGTGCATGTTGTGGGTGTCGAACGTCCGGCGCGCGTGATTGCCCCGTCACCATATGATCCGCAAGGCAGGGCGATGCGGTCATGACCCGGCGCGGCAGGCGTGGGCGCGAAGCGGCGGCAGGTACGACGCGGCGGCAAGTGGACTATCGCAACCTGCGCAACCCGTTTCCGCCAATGGCCGCCTTTACCGAGGACCGGATCGAGGCGTTGCATCAGGCTTCGCTGACCGTGCTGGAGGATATCGGGATCAAGGTTCTGCTGCCCGAGGCCCGTACATTGTTCCGACAAGGCGGCGCGCGGGTCCGGGACGAAATGGTCTTTATAGGGCGCGACATGGTCGAGTCAGCGTTGGCCACCGCACCCAGATCTTTTGTCGTCAAGGGCGGGGTGGCCGAGCGGGATCTGACAATGGAGCTGGGGCGGCTGATCTTTCAGCCGGGCGCGGGTGCGCCGCATGCCACCGATCTGGTGCGCGGGCGAAGGCCCGGCACCTTGCGCGATTTCCGCGAGATGGTGCAGATCACCCAGAGCTTCGACGTGCTGCATATGGTCCCGCCACTGGTCGAGGCGCAGGATGTTCCGATGCACCTGCGCCACTATGCGATGACCCAGGCGGAACTGACGCTGAGTGACAAGGTGCCGTTCATCTATTCACGTGGCACTCCGCAGGTGAAGGACGGGTTCGAGATGGTCCGTTCTTTCCGGGGGCTGTCCGAGGAGGCATTCGCGGCCCAGCCCTGGTGTTATACGATCATCAACACAAACTCGCCGCGCGTAATAGATATGCCGATGGCGCAGGGGCTGATCGATTTTGCGCGCGCGGGCCAGATGTCGATCGTCACTCCGTTTACGCTGATGGGCGCAATGGCTCCGGTAACCGTAGCGGGGGCGATGACGCTGAGCCATGCCGAGGCGCTGGCAGCGATCACGCTGACACAGCTTGCCAGACCCGGTGCGCCGGTCTGTTACGGTACTTTCACCAGTAATGTGGATATGAAGTCGGGCGCGCCTGCGTTTGGAACGCCCGAGCATTTCACGGCATCACTGGTGGCCGGGCAACTGGCGCGCAAGATCGGCCTGCCGTGGCGTTGCGCCGGTGGAAGTGCGGCCAATACCAACGATGCACAGGCGGCAAATGAGACGCAGTTCGGGCTTTGGGGTTGCCTGATGGCAGGGGCGACGGTGGTGATCCACTCGGCAGGGTGGCTCGAAGGGGGGCTGACCGTGTCGTTCGAAAAGATCATCACCGATCTTGAAGTTCTGCAGATGGTGGCCGAGTTGTGCGCCGGAACGACTGCGACGGATGCCGATATTGCACTGGACGCGCTGCGCGAGGTGGGGCCATCGGGGCATTTCTTTGGTGCCGCGCACACGATGGAGCGGTACCAGACCCAGTTCTATGAACCGCTGGTGGGCGACTGGTCGAATTTCGGAACATGGACCGAGCGGGGTGCAATTGACGCCAATCATCGCGCGACAGGCATCTGGCAGAACATCGTCGACACATTTCGGGCACCGGCACATGATCAGGACCGGATTGCCGAGCTTGAGGAATTCATCGCGCGCCGAACCGCTGAAGGCGGCGCGCCACCGGAGAGTTGAATGAGCACCAAACCGATCCTGCACCGCGACGACCCGGATGCCGAACCGCTGGTCGGAAACATCAAGGTAACCCGCGACGACTGGCTGAACGTCGCGATGGATGTTCTAGTGTCTGACGGTGTCGAACAGGTCAAGGTGTTGAACCTGGCCGAAAGAATGGCGGTGTCGCGGTCCTCGTTCTACTGGTATTTCAAGTCCCGGCAGGAATTGCTGGATGCGCTGCTGGCGCGCTGGCAGGCGACCAATACCGCGGCCATGATCGCGCAGGCCGATACCCCGGCGGACACCATCACTGCGGCCGTCTGCAATGTGCATCGCTGTGTGGTCAATCCGAACCTGTTCGACACGGCGCTGGATTTTGCCGTGCGGGACTGGGCGCGGCGGTCGGGAAAGGTACGCCGTATACTGGATCAGTCCGACGCGCGGCGGCTGGCGGCGCTGCAGGCGATGTTCGCGCGGTTCGGCTATGAGGACATGGAGGCCAAGACACGCGCCCGGGTTCTGTACTACATGCAATTGGGATACGATCTGGCGCAGTTGAACGAACCGCACGAGGCCCGGCTGGCGCTAGTGCCGCACTATCTTTTTGCCTTCACCGGGGTTGAGGCAAGGCCGGACGAGATCAAGGAATTCAGCGCTTATGCCCGCAGAATTTGGGAGGGACAGGACAATGAACAATCCTGACGCAATCATCATCGGGACTGGTGTCATCGGCGCGGCGGTCGCGTTCGAGCTGGCCAAACGAGGCTGGAAAACGCTGTCGCTGGACCGCAATACTCAGGTCGGCCACGGGTCGACTGCAGGGTCCTGTGCCATCATCCGGATGCACTATTCCACCTTCGACGGCACGGCATTCGCCTGGGAGGGGTATCACTATTGGCGCGACTGGGCCGACTATCTGGGTCTTCCGGAAGGAGCCGATCTGGCGCAGTTTCGTCAGACCGGGTGTCTGGTGATGAAGACCGAGGCCAACGGGCATCTGGCCAGGCATATGCAGTTCAGTGCCGAACTAGGCTGTCCGTTCGAAGAACTTGATGCCGCCGGCATACAGGACAAGCTGCCCATCTATGATCTGAACAGCTATGCGCCTGCGCGCCGCCTGGACGACCCGCAGTTCGGGCAGCCCAATGGCGAGCGTCTTGGGGGGGCGGTTCTTTGGCCGCAGGCGGGGTATGTCACCGACCCTGCGCTGAGCGCGCAAAACCTGATGGAGGCTGCGAAACTGCACGGGGCGCAGGTGCAGACGGGAGTCGAAGTGACCGAGGTTTTGCAGGTAGCAGGCCGCGTTGCAGGTATCAGGCTGGCAACCGGGGCCGAGATACATGCACCGGTAGTAATCAACGTGGCCGGACCCGGGTCGTCGATTGTCAACCAGATGGCGGGCGTGACCGACGACATGACAATTGAAACCCGCCCCCTGCGGCAGGAAGTGGTGCATGTTCCCGCGCCCGAAGGGTTCGATTTCCAAGAGCAGGGCATGATCGTATCCGACAGCGACATCGCCTGTTATGCCCGGCCCGAGCATGGAAACCACATCCTCGTCGGCTCGGAAGATCCGGAATGCGACCCGCACCAATGGTGCGATGATGACAAACACTATGACCGCGATTTTACCGAACAGTGGCGGACGCAGGCGATGCGGTATGCGCAAAGGGTGCCGTCTTTGGGCATTCCGTCGCGAATGCGGGGGGTAGTCGACCTTTATGATGCATCCACTGACTGGATACCGATTTATGACAGGTCGAGCCTGCCTGGGTTCTATATGGCCTGCGGAACCAGTGGAAACCAGTACAAGAACGCGCCCATCGCGGGCAAGATGATGGCGGCGCTGGTCGAGTATTGCGAAGGAGGAGGCGATCACGACGCCCAGCCGTTGCAATTTGTACTGCCGTATATTGGCCGGACCATTGACGTTGGGTTCTATTCCCGCAAGCGCCCGATCAACGAGGACAGCAGTTTCTCTGTCCTGGGCTGACAGTTTGTCCCGAGCAGGGGGTTAGAATCCGGCCAGCGCCGCGTCGGCTGCCACGTGCGCCTTTCGGATGGCAACTTCGCGTACCGGGCCATATCCACGGATCTCATCGGCGCAAGTCAGAACTGCGGTCCAATCCTCGGCCCGCTCCGGCGAATAACCGGCCTGCGCCCGGTCGAGCAGGTCAAGATACCATGCCAGCGTTTCACGGTGCATCCGGGCCTCGGAATGATAGCGGAACGGGTTGAGAGGCGTCGGCCGCAGCGGTTTCATGCGGCCCAGTACACCCAGAGCAGCCTTCAGCCACGGCCCATAGCAGCGTTTTGCGGGCCGCCCGCGATTGTCGGTGCGCCGGTTCAGGAAAAGCGGGGCCATGTGGTATCGGAGTTTGAAGTCACCCTCGAACTGTTCGCCGAGTTCGCGAGCGAAAGCCTGACCCGACATCAGACGGGCCACTTCAAATTCGTCCTTATAGGCCATGAAGCGAAAAAGGTTGTGCACAGCGGCGCGGATCAGGGGATCAGGCGCGTCAGAGAGGGCGGCGCGTAAATCCGTGATACGGGCAGTGTATTTTCTTGCGTAGGCGGCGTCTTGATAATCGGTGAGAAATTCGGCGCGGCGGGCGATCATCTGATCCAGTGTATCCGGTTCGGGCTGAGGATCGGAATAGCCGTTCAGCCGCGTGGGATCGGCGGCCATGCAACGACCGATTGCAAAGGCAAGCCGGTTCTTTTCGACCGCGACCCCGTTCAACAGGATGGCCTGCGACAGCGCCACTTCGGTCACCGGCACCAGCCCTTTCTGCCAGGCAAAGCCCAACATCATTACGTTGGCAAAGACCGCATCTCCCAGCAGCGTTTCGGCTGCGGCGTTGGCGTCAAATCCAGTGACGTGATCTGCGCCAACCGCTGCGCGGATGGCGGCCTCGCGATGGCCGACGTTGAGCTGCGCATCGCGGCGCAAGACCAGATCGCCTGTCGGCATCTCGGCGCGGTTCAGCACCACCTGCGTACCCGGACGGTAATGCGCCGAGGCCTTTGGGGCGGAACTGACCACGATATCGCAACCGATAACCGCGTCGGCCGCACCCTGATCAATGCGAACCTGATTGAGCGCATCGGGTGTCGTGCCCAAGCGGATATAGCTGAGCACGGTTCCGAATTTCTGCGCAAACCCGGTGAAGTCGAGAACGGATGAACCTTTGGCTTCGAGATGCGCGGCCATGGTGACCAAGGCGCCGACAGTGACCACTCCTGTTCCGCCGACACCGGTGACAAGCAGGTCAAAGGGTTGGGCGAGGGAAGGCAGGTCGGGGGTTGGCAAGCCGGTTTCCAGCGCCGCGAGATCTAGCGAAACCGTACGTTTCCGACGCGTGGCGCCTTCGACGGTTACAAAGCTGGGGCAGAACCCGTTCAGGCACGAGAAATCCTTGTTGCAGGTGCTGAGGTTGATCTTGCGCTTGCGACCAAAGGGGGTTTCGCGCGGCTCGACGCTCAGGCAGTTCGACTCGACTGAACAATCGCCGCAGCCCTCGCAGACCAAATCGTTGATATACGCGAACCTCCTGGGATCTTCCATCGTGCCGCGCTTGCGGCGGCGACGTTTTTCGGTGGCGCAGGTCTGTTCATAGATCAGGACAGTAACGCCGGGGATGTCGCGCAACTCGCGTTGCAACCAGTCCAGATCGGAGCGGTCGTGAAACGAGGTTTGCGACGGGAAATCGGCGTGGTGGAACTTGGAAATGTCATCCGAAACGATGGCGATCCGTTCCACACCTTCGGCGCGGCAGGTCTGAGCGATGCCATGCACACTGACTGGCCCGTCGACCGGCTGACCTCCGGTCATGGCGACGGCGTCATTGAACAGGATCTTGTAGGTGATGTTGGTGCCTGCGGCGACCGCTTGCCGGATGGCGAGGCTGCCGGAGTGATACCATGTACCCTCGCCGAGATTCTGGAAGATGTGCTTGCCGCCGTTGAATTTCGACGCCACCACATGCGGCACCCCTTCGCCGCCCATTTGCGCATAGCCCACGGTCTGGCGGTCCATCCAAGACGCCATGACATGGCAACCGATGCCGCTGGCAGCCGTCGATCCTTCGGGCACCTTGGTCGAGCTGTTATGAGGGCAGCCCGAACAGAAATAGGGCGTTCGGGTTGCGCCAGGGATGTTAACTAGTTGTGGGGGCTGAGCTGTCAGCGCATTGGCTTTGGCCGGCAGGCCTTCCTCGGGGAAGAAGGTGTGCAGGCGCGCGGCGACGATGGGGGCCAGCATCAGAGGGCTGAGTTCACCGGTCCAGGGGATCAGTGGTTCGCCATGGCTGTCGTACTTGCCGACCATCTTGTGCGGCTTGTCACCCGGCCAGTCATAGAAATACTCCTTGAACTGGCTTTCGATGATGCCGCGCTTTTCCTCGACCACCAGAACTTCGGCCTTGCCCCTGACAAAGCGCAGCGCATTGCGACGGGCGAGCGGCCAGACCATGCCGACCTTATAGATGTCTATTCCCAGTTCCCGGCATTTTGCTTCATCAAGGCCCAGTAGTCGCAATGCCTCCATCAGGTCGAGATGGCCTTTGCCGGTGGTGACAAAGCCGAACTTGGCGTTCTTGATGCCATAGATGCTTCGGTCGATCGGATTGGCCTCGGCAAAGGCGCGCACGGCGCGCAGTTTTGCTTGAATACGGGTCTCGATCTCGGGGCTGGGCAGGTCGGCAGAACGCACGTGCAGGCCTTTTGCGGGCAACTCGATCTCAGGCAGGGCGAACTGCCGGTCCGGGCGAAGCTCAACCGAACGGGCACTTTCGACCGTTTCTGAAACGGCCTTGAAACCGACCCATGTGCCGGAAAAACGTGACAGGGCCAGCCCGTATTCGCCGAATTCCAGGTATTCCTCGACCGAGGCCGGGTTCAGCGTCGGCATGAACCAGGCCATGAACGCCACGTCGGATTGATGGGGCATAGAGGAACTGACGCAGCCATGGTCGTCACCTGCAACTACAAGCACACCGCCTTTGGGGGCCGAGCCATAGGCGTTGCCATGTTTCAGCGCGTCGCCGGAACGGTCCACGCCGGGGCCTTTGCCATACCACATGGAAAACACGCCCTCGACCTCGCACTGCGGATCCAGGCTGGCCTGCTGCGCGCCCAATACCGCGGTGGCGCCCAGATCTTCGTTAACGGCTGGCATGAAGGTGATGCGGTCGTGTTTCAGCCGTTCCTTGGCGCGCCACATTTCCAGATCCAATGCGCCAAGCGGTGAGCCCCGATATCCGGACACGAAACCGGCAGTTTCCAGCCCTGCCTCCCGATCCCGGCGGGCCTGATCCATCATGATCCGGACAAGCGCCTGGGTGCCGGTCAGAAAGACGCGGCCTTTTGTGAGGTCATAGCGGTCCTGGAGTCGATATGTTTGGAACTCGGGAATGTGGCGAGTCATCCATGAAGTCCTGTCAATTTTCGCGCGTTCTGGAAATTTTATCCCGATTGCAATGGAAATTTGATCCAGAAACAGTCAATTATGGACAGGTATTCGGAGGAAATAATCGAAAAATGATGAAAGTTCGAACAAAATGACCGTTTCATTTCAGCTCGATGAAAGAGACAGCCGCATTTTGACATTGTTGCAGAAGGACAGTCGAATCTCGAACGCGGATCTGGCCGAAGCGGTCGGTATGTCTGCATCTGCGCTTTGGCGGCGGGTGCGAATGCTGGAGGAAGCCGGGATTATCGAACGCTACGGTGCCGTCGTTAATCCGTCGGCAATGGGTTTGTCATTCGAAGCGATTGTGCATGTGCACCTGACGCGGCATGACCCGGAAAGAATCGTCGAATTCATTCGGGCGATCGAAAACAGCCCCGAAGTTCAGGAATGTTATGCAACCACGGGGCAGGCGGATTATCATCTGAGGGTGCTGTTTGCCGATCTGGCTGCCTACAACAAGTTTCTGGAGGGGTTTCTGTTCCGGCTTCCCGCCGTCGCCAGTGCCCAGACCAATGTCGTATTGCGCACAATCAAGCGCAACAAACCGGTTCAGAAATAGCGGAGGGGCCTTAGCACGCGCAGACGATCCAGGCCCAGGCCATGGCGATATAGGTCAGGTTGTGCATGCACTGATCCAGACCCGCAGCGCGCCAGAACGCGGCCTGATTGGGTTGCAGTTCTTTCTTGTCCGAGTAATAGGCCTTGGCAAAATCGATGTTGAAATGGATGAACCATTCGAGAGCGGATATCGCTATCGCAAAGATAATAGGTGCGCCGAGAAGAAGAAAAATCGCAGCAGACAAGATGGCATGTACACCCGCATGTTGCGCACGACCCGAATGCAAATACTCTGCCCGGCCCTCCAGCATCTTGGGGGTTTGTAGATAATAATCAGCAAACATATGCTTGATCTGCAATAGGCAGAGTAACAAAAGTACCGTGCCAGTCATTTCAGGCAAGGCGGTCCTCCTAATATCAATCTGCACCCAAGCTTAAGACGTTAATACGTATCGCGCAAACACTCTCGTGCAAATGGTGCGTGTATTGGAATGGGGGGATTCCATTTGCGTTGCGGCGTTCGGTTGCGATAGCGTGAATATGTGAACGGTTGGCGACCGTCTCACTGGGTGGTTTCAATAGGTTTGTCATCGGGGGCAGGACCCATAGAACGTACGCTATTTCGGTTCATCTGGAAGTATTCGAAGCGGGATCAGCTGATTTTGCTGGCCGTGACGTCCACGTTGTTCCCGCTGCTTTATCTGACACTCGAATTGCCCAAACGGATAATCAACGACGCGATCGGGGCGGCCAGTTCCACCGTCGAGTATTTTGGGATCACCTTCGATCAGACAACGTTTCTGATGATCCTGTGTTTTGCCTTTCTGCTGTCGGTGTTGGCGCATGGTCTGATGAAAATGCGGATCAACACGATGAAGGGCGTGTTGAGCGAGCGCATGCTGAGGCGGTTCCGCTATCAGCTCATCAGCCGGATTTTGAGGTTTCCGCAACCCTATTTCGAACGCGTGAGCCAAGGTGAACTTGTGTCCATGGTCACCGCCGAAAGCGAGCCGATGGGCGGTCTGATGGGTGATGCGATCAGCCAGCCAGTGCTGCAGGCCGGGCAGATGCTGACCATCCTGTCCTTTCTGTTTCTGCAAAGCTTCTGGTTCGGGCTTGCGGCCATTGCGCTGATCCCGTTGCAGGCCTGGCTGATCCCCAAGCTGCAACGCCAGATCAACCTGCTCAACAAGAAGCGCATACAGGAGGTGCGGGTTCTGGCAGCCCAGATCGGAGAGAACGCGGCCGGTGCATCGACCCTGCGCGGCAATGCGGGCTGGCGGTATCGACGGGCCATGATTTCGGACCAGCTTGGGCGGCTGTTCAGCATACGGTTCGACATCTATCAGAAAAAATTCTTCATGAAGTTTCTCAATAACTTCATTTCGCAATTGACCCCGTTCCTGTTCTACTCGGTAGGCGGTTTTCTGGTATTGCAGGGCCAGGTGTCGCTGGGGGCGCTGGTCGCGGCACTGGCGGCTTACAAGGATCTGTCCAGCCCGTGGAAGGAGTTGCTGACCTATTACAACCAGACGCAGGACATGGCGATACGCTGGGAAGTTGTGATCGAACGTTTCGCCCCCGCAGGCATGATTGACGAGGAATTGTTCGAGAACGAACCCAAGGAGAGCGTGCGCCTGAATGGCGATATCGTGCTCGACCATGTCTCGGTGCGGGATGCGGACGGCAATCACGTTTTGGATGATATGAATGCGGTACTGCCGGGGGCTGGCGTGATTGGCATATCGGCCCCCAGCGAGGAGGACCGTCTGGCCCTCAGCGAATTGTTGACGCGTGAGGTTCTGCCGGGATCAGGCAAGGTCATGATCGGCGGGCACGAACTGTCCAAGGTGCATCAGGTGGATGTGGCGGCGCGCATCGGCTATGCCAGTTCGCGCCCGGTCATGTTTCAGGGCACGTTCGGCGATAATGTGATGATGCCGATGCGGTTTCAGCCGACCGAACCCGCGCCAGAGAATCCGGACTTTGCCGAAACACTGCGGGCGGGCAACAGCGCCGATCCGTTTCACGCCGAATGGCTGGACCCGGCGCGCGCCGGTTTCCAGGACGAAGCGAGCCTTCGCGCGTGGTGGTTGCGACTGGTCGAAGGGATGGGGTCGGGGGCGGCCTTGTTCAGACGGGGCGCAGACCAGGTCTTTGACCACGGCGCGCATCCGGAACTGGCGGCAAAGCTGGTCGAGTTGCGCCCGATCGTAAGACGGGAAATCGGCAAAGCCGGGCTGGATCAACAGGCGTTTATCTTTGACCGCGACGCCTATAATCCCGCATTGCCGGTTGCCGAGAACTTGCTGTTTGCAACGCCGCGCGTGCCTGTCACACAGGAACTTCTGGCGCGCCAGGCGGTGTTTCTGGCACAGTTGCGGGATCTGGGGCTGGACGAAATACTTGTCGATCTGACCCGCGATGTGATCGACATGTTGCGTCAGATCTTTGGATTGGACGGCACCGACCATCCCCTGTTCCGAAAGCTGGGGTTGGAGGTGAACACTTATGAGGCGGCGTTGGATCTGGTCGAAAAGACGCGCAGCGCCGGGGCGCGGGCCCTGGACGATACCGAGTTGGCCAGCCTGCTGGCCGTTCCGTTCCGAATTTCGGCGGAACAGATAGGGCCGGCCTTTTCGGACGGTTTGAAATCCCGGATTCTGGAATTGCGGCACAGCCATTCCGACAAGCTTCTGGAAAGCTTGCGCGATGTCTTTGTGCCGTTACGGGTGGATGAGTTTGCGCCCGGATTGACCGTGCTGGAAAACGCCATGTTCGGCAAGGTCAGTCAGGTGGGTGGCGCGCGCACCGACGAATTGCGCAAACTGATCACCGACGTGCTTTCGGGTAACGGTGCGCGCCCGCTGGTGGTTGAGCTGATCTATGACATGCCGGTGAGCCTTGGGGGGCAGAACCTGCCCGCCGCCTTTGCCGAACCTTTGGCCTTTACACGGGCGGCAATCAAGAAGCCCGACATTCTGGTTCTGAACAGCGCGTTGGCGAGTTTCGACATGGATACTCAGGTATCGGTATACAAAAACCTGCGCGAGTTGCTGCCTGATACCACTGTGATCTACATCAACGACCATTTCAAATCGCCCGAGGCGTTTGATTTGCACATTGAGATTCGGCAAGGCCGGATCATCAGCGAGGAGGCTCCGATGGATGTTGAAGAGGATGGTGCCGCCTCGGCCGACCTGACGCGCAAGCTAAGGGCATTGGAGCAGACCCCGCTGTTTTCCGAGCTTGACCGGCGACAGCTGCGCCTGCTGGCCTTTGGTGCGCGCTGGTTCGAGGCCAAGGCGGGCGAGGTCGTTTTCCTGAAGGACGACGACCCGACCGACGGTGCCTATATGATCATCGAAGGCGAGGCAGGTCTGTACCTGCCCCAGAAATCCGGCGACGATCAGCTGATCACGCGCGTCGGGCCTGGAACGCTGGTCGGAGAGCTGGGACTGATCCGCAAAGAGCCGCGCGCGCTCAGCATGGTGGCCGAAACCAATCTGACCTGTCTGCGGATCGGTGAGGAGGAGTTTCTGGCCGTGGTCGAAAACGACGCGGCAACCGCGTTCAAGCTTTTGCAGGTTGTGGCGGGTTACGTTTCGAACTGACGAACAGAGCGAAAAATCACGTTTTGCAGAACAGTTTGTATAGCAGTTCGATCACCTGCGCGGTGTTTCCATCGCTGAGTGAATAGTGGATGGTTTTGCCATCCCGTCGTGTCGATACCAGCCCCTCTTCCCGCAGTCGGGCCAGCATCTGGCTGACGGCAGCCTGACGGATACCCAACAGGGTTTCCAGTTGCCCAACCGACTTTTCGCCGTCGCCGAGATGGCACAGGATCATCAGCCGACCCTCGTGGGCAAGCGTCTTGAGAAAGTTTGCGGCATCCGAAGCGCTTTGCTTCATGTCGACGGCGGTTTCGGGCTGAAATGCCTGATCTGATGTATTCTGAACTGTCACGGGTTGCTCGTAATCCTTTTGTCCAAACTACAACACAGCGTTGTGGCATGCAATCTCATGCATCCTGTGCTGGTGCACCACCCTGAAACGCGTTGCCGTTGACATAGTCACATGGTTCTTCCTGCATCTGCAAATGAAGCCCATCGCCGGTATAAGGATGGGCTCGCGCCAGATCTTCGTCAACTTCAATGCCCAAACCGGGCGCCTCGGGTGGCGTGACAAAGCCTAATTCGACTTTGATCGATCCTTTGATCAACTTGTCGTGAAAAGGTGTCTCTATGCTTTCAAGCAACAGGATATTGGGGATTGAGGCGGCGAGATGAATGTTGGCGGCCCACTCGATCGGTCCTGCGTACAGGTGGGGGGCCATCTGGGCGTTGAATATTTCTGCCATCGCGGCCACTTTCTTCATCTCCCAGATGCCGCCGGCACGTCCCAATGCGGGTTGCAGGATTTCCGCCGCGCCTGCCCGCAGGACTGCGCCGAACTCTGCCTTGGTGGTCATCCGCTCGCCGGTTGCGACCGGAATGCGGACGTTGCGGGCGACGCGCGCCATATCTTCGATATTGTCAGGAGGCGTCGGTTCCTCGAACCAGAGCGGCGAATAGGGCTCCAATGCCTGACCCAGACGGATCGCCCCTGCGGTGTTGAACTGACCGTGGGTTCCGAAAAGCAGGTCGGCCTTGTCGCCGACCGCTTCGCGGATCGCTTTGCAGAAAGCGACCGACATCGAGATATCGCTCATCGCAGGCATGTGGCCGCCCCGGATCGTGTAGGGGCCTGCGGGATCGAACTTGACCGCAGTATAGCCCCGCCCGACCATCGCAGCGGCGCATTCGGCCGCCTGTTCCGGTGAGGTCCAGAAATCGGTCAGGTCATGCTGCGGCAGCGGGTAGAGATAGGTGTAGGCGCGAATGCGGTCATTCATCCGCCCGCCGATCAGGGCGTGAACCGGTCGGTCGCGATCCTTGCCCAGAATGTCCCAGCAAGCGATTTCCAGCCCGGAAAACGCGCCCATGACGCTCAGATCGGGGCGCTGTGTGAAGCCGCTGGAATACACCCGGCGAAACATCAGCTCTATGTTTTCGGGGTTTTCATCCGCCATATGCCGCTTGAACACGTCGTGGATGATGTGTTTCATCGCCTCGGGACCGACCGACGAGGCATAGCATTCGCCCCAACCGGTGATGCCCGTGTCGGTGGTGAGCTTGACCAGTATCCAGTATCGCCCGCCCCAACCCGGTGCAGGCGGCGCGGTCACGATGATATCGAGATCCTGAAGCTTCATCGCATGTCCTCCTGTTCGGGTTATTCCACCGATTTGCGGTCAAACACGATCACGTTGCGCTTGGCGCCACCGGTCTTGGTGTCGGCGATTGCCTCGTTGATCTGGTCAAGCGACCAGCGCCCCGAAATCAGCTCGTCGAGCTTGAGACGCCCTTGCTGATAAAGATCGATCATCCAAGGGATGTCACGCTGAATGACTACGTCGCCCATCTTGGAGCCGATCAGACCCTGCCCGACAGCGGCAAGGATGACCGGTTCGTAACTGGCCATCGCCCCCGAATGAGGCATCCCGATCATGATGGCCTTGCCGCCGCGCCCCAGATAACGAGGAGCCTGTTCATAGGCCGGTATCGCGCCGACGGTGATCAGAACCGCGTCGGCTCCGCGCCCGCCAAGAGCCTTGTATGCGGCTTTCCAGGGTGCATCCAACGTGGCAAGGACCCCATGCGTTGCGCCGAATTCCCTGGCGATCTCCAGCTTTTCCTCGGTCATGTCGACCGCCACGATTCTGCGGGCCCCCGCAATGCGCGCGCCCTGGATTGCGTTCAGGCCCACACCGCCCGCGCCGATCACGACGACATCCTGACCGGGGCGCAGCCCGGCGGCATTGACGGCCGCGCCGACGCCAGTGATCACGCCACAGCTGAGCAGGCTGGCGACATCCTTGGCCATGGTGTCGGGGATCTTGACGATCTGGCGGTGGCTGACGACCACCTTTTCGGCAAAGGCACCGCAGGCCATCGCCTGTTCCAGGGGGCCGCCATCGGCGGTTTTCAGCGGACCCTTGACCGTGTCATAAGGTGTCTCGCAGATCGTCGGCTTGCCGCTGGCGCAGGACGGGCACGATCCGCAGGCGCGGATCAGCGTGGCCACAACGGATTCACCCACCTTGAAATCGCCAGCAGCGTCGCCGACTGCGGTTATGACACCGGCGGCTTCGTGGCCGTAAACAGCGGGCAGAAACCCACCCCAGGCTCCGCTGGCATAGGTGATGTCGGAATGACAGATCGCCACCGCATCCAGCGTGACTTCGACCTCGCCCATCCCCGGGGGAGCGATCTGGATGTCTTCGATAACAAGTGGCTTGTCGAACTCGCGGCATACGGCCGCCTTGATGGTTTGCATGGTCTCCTCCCCTTGATTGCCGGGCACGGTGGCCCGGCAGATCGCCGTCTGCAAGGTGGAAACCGGCAAAACAATGTCGTTCTTACGTCACGACACGATTTAAGCACAGGTGAAAACCGATCCGTTCGCGAAATGGGGAGGCGCGATGGCGCGTCAGTCGCTCAGGAATTCGGTCGTACTGCGCGCAAAGGCTTCGGCTTCGGACGGGGCAAGTCCAAGCTGATGCATAGGGTCAAACAGTTTGTGCGTGTCCAGTTGCGGCCAGGTCCGGGCAACGATTTCCTTCAGAGGGGTGCCTGTTGCGGCGGATTCCCGGCACAGTTCCTTGGTTGCGGCCTGTGCCTTGGGGCGCGGTAAGTGTTCGGCCAGCGCGAAACTCAGCGCTTCGGCATGGATCATGCCGAGATGTGATTCCAGCGCTGTGCGCATCGCGTCAAGTTCGGGCGAAATCTTCTGAGCCATGGACGAGGCGACCCGGGAAGAAGAACCCGCCCCCAAAACGATTTGTGGCAGGCACATCCATTCGGTGAACCACGCGGCGCCGTCGCGCTGATGGCGATGCATCGCCGCCCCCTGCAAAACACTCATCAACCCGGTCTGCTGGCGGGCCAGCGCCACCAGAACCGACGGAGCCACAGGGTTCTGCTTTTGCGGCATGGTCGAAGATGACCCGGCCCCGCCCAAGCCAATCTCGGCTATCCCGGTCTGGGTTAGCTCCACGCCGTCCTCTCCGATCTTGCCCAAGGCCAGCACAAGGCGGGTGAACCAATCGCAAAGGCGTAGAACGGAGGTTCGGTCGGTATGCCAGCTTCGCCCGGGGTCGTGCAGGTTCAAGAGTTTTGCAAGCTCTGCGCGGGTTGTGGCTGATTGCGCCCCCAGGGCTGCGCTGGTGCCAGCCGCGCCGGACAGGGACACAAGCAGGCAGTCTTGCCGCAGCGCAGGCAATTCCTGCATAAGCCCTAACAGGGGCCAGCCCCATGACGCGACCACGGCGCCAAAGCTGGTTGGGGTCGCGTGCTGCCCATAGGTGCGGGCTGGCATTGGCAGGCGGGCATGATCAAGGGCCAGCCGCGCAAGGTGGCCAAGAGTATCTTTAACATCGGTTTCGATCAGACCGATCGCCTGCCGCAGCCGCAGCATCAGCCCGGTGTCGATAATGTCCTGTGAAGTCGCGCCCCAATGAACATAGGCGGCATGTTCGGGGGCCTGCATCTCGGCCCGGAAGGCCGAGACCAGCGCCGGGACGCTGACGCCGTTTTCGCCGGTCGCGGCGGACAAGGCACCGGGATCAAGCTGAATCTCCATCGCGGCGCGCGAAATGGCCTGTGCGCTTTCCAATGGTATGATGCCCTGATCGCCCTGAACTTTGGCCAGCATCCCCTCGACCAGCAGCATTGCCCTCAACTCGGCACTGTCAGTGAAGAGGCGACCAACATCGCCAGACGGGAACAGCCTGGAAAACAGCACGCTGTCGAAAACGGATCCAGCCATCAGAATTTTCTTTCGATCTGCGACAGCATCAGCGCCAGTTCCTTGGGATGGGAAAAGAACGGAGAATGGGAGCTGTCGATTGTGAATTTCATATCTGGCGGAAAACCACTGCACATCTCGGCCTGATATTCGGTGGGTACAGTTCGGTCGTCGAGCGTTCGGATATAGGCCTTGGGCAAATTGGCAAAACCTTCACCAAGTACCAAGGGCGTTTCCTGCGGCCTGATTGCTTGCGGGCAAAGGCGTTGGGCGGCGAATTCGGCGGTCTCTTCGGCGCAGTCGTGATAGAACAGCGCCCTGACCTGATCCGGAACTACGGTATAGGAGAGGCCATCGGGCGATTTCTGGACGGACGAAATCAGGGGCTGGCGGGCCGCGCGCTTGCGCATCTGTGCCATGCTCTTGCCCGAAATGGGGACATAGGCGCAGAGATAGATCAGGGCGCGCATCTTGCCCGGAGCTGTCCCGGCCGCTGCCGAGATTGGATAGCCGCCCCAGGAATGACCTACAACTACAGTATCGGGGGTCGATGCCGACAAGACGGCATCGCGGCACCTAACCAGAGTGACATCGGCGACAGGAGTTTGGTCATCCCCGTGGCTGGGCATATCTATGGCGCGGGCAGAATGCCCCAGAGCGGTCAGTTCAGGGATCAGATCACGCCAACACCACGCCCCATGGCATGAGCCGTGAACCAGAAGGAAATCAGCCATTCCCGCCCTCCTTACCATGCCCTATACCGCGTAGGAATTCTGAAAGGATGGCAGCGTATTCTTCGGGTTTTTCAACGCATGGCAGATGGCCTGCCCTGCGGATGAGTTCAAATTTTGAGCCGGGGATCAGGTCGACCGTTTCACGCACCAGATCGGGTGGCGTCGCCCCGTCCTCGCTGCCCGCGATGCCCAGCGTTGGAAGTCGCAGGCCACTTGTCGGAGTATAGAAGTCGGTGCCGGAAATGGCCGCGCAACATCCCGCATAACCTTCGACCGGTTGCCGGACCAGCATGTTACGCCACAGGGTGAGGTTGGGCGAGGCGCGGAAATCCTTGGAAAACCAGCGTTCCATGATGTTGTCGGCCAGCGCTTCTATTCCACCGGCATTGACGGCGGCAATGCGCTTGTCCCACATGTCAGCGGTGCCGATCTTGGCACCAGTGTTTGACAGAACCAACGCGCGGATCTGATCCATCCGTTTGACCGCCAGTCCCTGCGCGATCATCCCGCCAATGGAGAGGCCGACAAAAGCGCAATCGCGGACCTCCAGCATATCCAGCAGAGCCTCGGCATCCTGCACCAGCGCACCCATCGAATAGGGGGCGGGCGGCAGAGACGACAGGCCGTGGCCGCGTATGTCGTAGCGGATGAACTTCAGCCCCTTGGGAAGCAAAGGCAAAACCGCATCCCAAAGCCGATAGTCGGTGCCCAGCGAATTGGCAAATACCACGGGCGCCCCGTCGGGGTCGCCGTCGATGCGATAGTAGAGCTGGACATGACCCAGATCGGCAATGTTCATGGGATACCCCTGTGTCAGCTTGGCTATGTTTCGCGAAGGTATAGGGCAGGATTGCCGCGTGATCCATGCTTCGGATCGGCAGCAGGTACCCCGGCATCAGGTGTGATCTGCCAGTGCCCGGGCAAAGAGAGCCGGTTCGACGTTGCCGCCCGAGGCGACGACGATCACGGTGTCGCCCTCGATCTCGTCCTGCCGGTACAGGGCCGAGGCCAGCGCCACGGCTCCGCCGGGTTCCAGAACGATCTTGAGGCGCAGAAAAGCCAAAGCCATGGCGCGCATGGCTTCGGTCTCGGTAACGCTCAGACCCGGGCCGCACAGGCGTTTCAGAATCGGGAAGGTGATCTGACCCGGTTCGGGCGTCAGGATTGCGTCGCAGATATTCCCCGAAGTCCGGTTGTTCCGTTCGATCCCGCCCGAGACCAACGAACGTTTCACGTCGTCAAAGCCTTCGGGCTCGCAGGTTCTGGCGCGCAGGCCGGGCGCGTGGCCCTCCAGCGCCAAGGCGATCCCGGAGGTCAGTCCGCCACCTCCACAACAAACCAGAACGTCGGCCATATGAACGCCGAAATCAGCGACTTGTTCGGCAACCTCCAACCCGACGGTGCCCTGACCTGCGATTACCTGTGGGTCGTCATAGGGGCGGATCAGGGTCAGGCCGCGCTCATTCGACAATGCCGCGCCGATATCCTCGCGGCTTTCGGTTTCCCTGTCATACAAAACGACTTCGGCCCCCAGTGCGCGCGTGTTTTCGATCTTCAGTTGCGGCGCATCCGACGGCATGACGATGACCGATGCGATTCCGTGTTTTGTCGCCGCCATCGCTACGCCCTGCGCGTGATTACCCGAAGAATAGGCGATGACTCCGCGTTGCCGCATGTTCGGGTCCAGCGCCGAAATCGCAGACCATGCCCCGCGGAACTTGAAGCTGCCGGTGTGTTGCAGGCATTCCGGTTTGACCAGCACCCTGCGCCCGGCAATGTCATCAAGGAAAGGAGAGCTTAGAAATGGGGTTCGCCTTGCATGGCCTTGCAGCCGTTTGGCGGCGGCTTTTATCAGGGGCAGGGTACTCATGCGGCCTCCAGGATATTGCGAATGACTGCGAGGGACTGCGGTTCGTCCAGGAACGGGGCATGGCCCCGATCAGGGACTTCTTCCGCGACGAGGGCAGGATGACGCTTGCGCATTTCCGCCAGCGTGCCCGGGCTGAGTATGTCGGAGTTCATGCCCCGGATAACACCAGTAGGGATGGTGCGCAACGCGTCGAACAGGGGCCATAGGTCGGGTGGTGGTCCGGCCGCGGCCTGTTCCAACAGGGCCTGCCGCAAGTTTACATCATAGCTCAGGGCCAGTCCTGTGGGCGTTTCAAGATATTGGTTTTCTGCCTGCTTTCGCCAAATCGAAAGGGGGACACCGGGGAATTGCGGTTCCATCGAGTCTTTCAGAACCTGCGCGGCATCTTCAAAAGTCTGGAATGTGGGTGGCTTGCCGACATACTCGAAAATCCGGGCAATCCCTGTCGGCTCCACAATCGGGCCCACATCGTTCAAGATTACGCCTGCCAGCCGGTCCTGGTGACAGTCAGCCAGCACCATCGCGATCAGACCGCCTCGAGACGTGCCCAGCACGGTGACTTTGCCAAGTCCCAGATGATCAAGAAGCTCGATGACATCCTGACCCTCTCGATTGACGTTGTAATTCATATAGTTCGGGTCATGGTCCGATTGCCCCCGGCCACGATAGTCGATCGCAATCAGACGCAGGTCGGGTACGTGCGGGGCGAGGAATGTGAAATCCCGGCTGGATCTGGTCAGACCGGCAAGGCAAACCAGTGGTTTACCTTTGCCGTTGTCCTCAAAGTAGATTTTTTTTCCGTCGCTTGAGGTGAAGTGCGCCATCAGGCTCCTGCCAGTTGGGGAATCGTGGTCAGGTCGGACAGTACATGCGCGGGCCGCCACGGCAAGCGGTCCATGGGTTCGGCAGCGCGGTTGACCCATGCGGTGACAAATCCGAATCCGCTGGCCGCAGCCGCATCCCAGCCGTTCGAGCTGACAAAAAGAACTTCGTCGCGGGCGCAAGCAAAGCGCTTGGTCACCAGTTCATAGACGCGGGCATCGGGCTTGAAGATGCCCACGCTTTCCACCGACAGCACATCATCCAGCACGTCGCCGATGCCTGCCGATTGCACCGCACCATCCAGCATCGCAGGCGAGCCGTTGGACAGGATTGCCGTTTGCATCCCAGCGTCCTTCAATGCCCCCAACATTGCGGGAACTTCGGGAAAGGCCTGCAGTTCCCAATAGAGATCGAGCAACCGCTGGCGAAGCCCGCCTTCTCCGTCCAGCCCGACCGCTTCGAGCGCCCAGTCAAGACCGTCCTGTGTCACCTCCCAGAAATCGGTATGGGCGCCGGTCACCGCCCTCAGCCAGGAGTACTGCAACTGCTTCAATCGCCAGAAATTGGCCAACTCCGGCCATTTGCCACTGAGCTGGGTATGCTCGGGCTCGGCTGCGGCCAGACGCGCGGCGGCTGCGACGTCGAACAGTGTTCCGTAGGCGTCAAAGACGCAGGTGGTGATTGGCATGTGCTCCTCCCTCTTCGCGGGCAGGTTCGCACAGGAATTCAGCGCGCGAAAGAGGGGCGGGTTTACAATGGTGTGACAGACATTAGGGTGGGCCGTTCAACCAAAACCCAACCGATCGGAGACCTCATGACCGAAATCAAGCAAGGCGACACGGTGCGCATTCACTATACCGGTACCCTGCTGGACGGGAGCACATTCGACAGTTCCGAAGGCCGCGACCCGCTGCAATTCGAAGTGGGGTCGGGACAGATCATCGTTGGGCTGGACAATGCCTTGCCGGGCATGATTGTCGGTGAAAGGAAAAAGGTCGAGGTGACCTGTGTCGAAGCCTATGGTCCGATCAATCCGGCGATGCGGCAGTCCATCCCGCGCGAAGGCATTCCCGACGATATACCGCTCGACATCGGCACACAGTTGCAGATGCAGACGCCCGATGGTCAGGCCCTTCCGGTAACGGTGGTCGAAGTTGACGATGCCACCGTGACACTGGATGCGAACCACCCCTTGGCGGGGCAGGACCTGATCTTTGACATCGAGGTCGTGTCGATCAATTGAACCGAAATGACGGCTGGGCCCGCGAATGCGCCTGACCTGGCCTGTTTGGCAGGCGTACTACCTGGTGGCGATCGTGAGGCCCATCATCGCCTGTGTCTGGGGCTGCGACAAGATCACCAGCGCCGCAAGCGAGAAACACAGGCTCACCAACAACAAGCGTATCAGGTTGCCCGATTGCCTTACTGGCGGTTCCGGCTTTTTCAGCGCCTTTTCGCGTTGCGCGGCGGCGGAGAGGATCATGTCAATTTTGCTCATGCCCGAATTCCTGCGCGCCAAGTGTGGTCAAAACTTGGCAAGCGCAGGGAAAGTTCGGGTCACATGAAGTCGGGTTGAGGCATTCCCAGGACGTGGAAACCGCCATCGACACGGATAATCTCACCCGAGGTGCAGGCGCCGGCATCGGACGTCAGATAAACAGCAGTACCGCCAACGGCTTCGAGCGTTGCATTCGAACGCATCGGCGCATTCTGGTCGCAGAATTTGTAGGTTTTGCGCGCGCCACCGATGGCCGCGCCGGCCAGAGTCTTCATCGGACCAGGCGAGATAGCATTGACGCGGATACCGTCAGGTCCGAGATCGTTGGCGAGATAGCGGGTCGCCGATTCCAGCGCGGCCTTGGCCACACCCATGACGTTATAGTTCGGAACCACCCGGTTCGAACCTTGATAGGTCAGCGTCAGCAGCGAGCCGCCATTTTCTTTCATCAGCGGATAGGCGCGGCGCGCCACCTCGATGAAGGAATAGGCCGATACATCCATCGAATGCTTGAAATTGGCCCGTGTAGTGTTCAGAAACCGCCCCGTCAATTCCGACTTGTCGGAATAGGCTATGGCGTGAACAACAAAGTCGACGGTGGGCCAACGGTTGGCCAGTTCGTCAAAGGCGCGGTCTAGCGACTCGTCATCGGTGACATCGGCGTCGACCATGAAATCACTGCCGACGCTTTGCGCAAGCGGTTCCAACCGCTTGCCGAAAGCTTCGCCCTGATAGGTGAATGCCAGTTCGGCACCGGCCTCGTGCATGGCCTTGGCGATGCCCCACGCGATGGAGCGGTCGTTGGCCACGCCCATGATCAGGCCGCGTTTGCCTTTGAGAAGATCCGACATTTCACTCATCCATTATACTTGGACAGAATCATGGACCCGTTTGTGCCGCCAAAGCCGAAGCTGTTGGTCATGACACTGTCCAGTCCTGCGTTTTCAACGACTTGCGTCGCAATTTCGCCGGGCAGAATGCCCTCGGCCAGGTTATCGACGTTGATCGAAGGGGTAATGAAGTCGTTGTCCAGCATCAGCAGGCAGAAGATCGCCTCGAGCGCGCCCGCCGCGCCTTGTGCATGGCCGGTCATCGACTTGGTCGATGAAATCGGCGGCACGTTGCCCTCGCCGAAAATTCGGCGTACTGCTTCGACCTCGCCCACGTCGCCAACCGGGGTCGAGGTGCCGTGTGCGTTGATATAGCTGACCTTGCGCCCCTCGGGCACGGTCTGCAGTGCCAGGCGCATCGCGCGTTCGCCGCCTTCGCCCGATGGGGCCACCATGTCATGACCATCCGAAGTGGCGGCAAATCCGGTCACTTCGGCATAGATCCTGGCGCCGCGTGCCTTGGCGTGTTCCAGTTCTTCCAGAACCACGATCCCGCCACCACCCGAGATCACGAACCCGTCGCGGTCCTGATCGAAAGCGCGTGAGGCGCGTGCGGGGGTGTCGTTGTATTTTGACGACATCGCGCCCATCGCGTCAAACAGGCAGCTGAGCGTCCAGTCCAGTTCCTCGCCGCCACCCGCGAACATCACGTCCTGCTTGCCCATCATAATCTGTTCAGCAGCGTTTCCGATGCAGTGCAGCGAAGTGGAGCAGGCCGAAGTGATCGAATAGTTGATGCCCTTGATCCTGTAGGCTGTCGCCAGGTTAGCCGAGATGGTCGAGCACATGCACTTTGGCACCGCAAACGGGCCGATACGCTTTGTCGCACCCGATTTCAGCACGGTCTGATGTGCGGTCAGCATTGCACTGGTCGAAGGACCGCCCGACCCGGCCACCAGCCCGGTGCGGGGGTTTACTACCTGATCATCGGTCAGACCGGAATCGGCAATGGCCTGACCCATCGCGATGTGGGCGTAGGCCGCGCCCGGGCCCATGAACCTGAGTGCGCGCTTGTCCACGTGTTCAGCCACATCGATTTTGAGCGTTCCAGCTACCTGACTGCGAAAGCCGTGCTCGACCATCTGTTCGTTGGCCTCGATGCCGGACCTGCCCGCTTTCAGCGATGAAAGCACTTCCTCGGCATTGTTCCCGATCGAGGAAACGATCCCCAATCCGGTGACGACGACGCGACGCATAAGCGTACTCCTGTGTTCCGTTCTCTGTTGCCTGGTCTTCAGCTGGGGTCAGCTTTCGGACAATGCAACCTTCATGTCCTTGACTTGATAAATCAATTCCCCATCTGCTTCGACCCGGCCATCCGCCACACCCATGGTCAGGCGGCGGGTCTGAACGGCCTTGGTGAAATCGACGTAGTAGGTCAGCTTCTTGCGGTCGGGGCGCACCATACCGGTCAACTTGATTTCGCCTGTGCCGATAGCATAGCCGCGCCCCTGCCAACCACGCCAGCCGAGGTTGAATCCGGTCAGTTGCCACAGCCCATCCAGACCAAGGCAGCCAGGCATGATTGGGTTGCCCGGAAAATGGCAGTCAAAGAACCAAAGATCCGGCGTGATATCGAATTCGGCCACCACATGCCCCTTGCCATGTGCGCCACCATCCGCCGAAATGTCGGTGATCCGGTCCATCATGAGCATTGGAGGTTCGGGCAACTGTGCGTTGCCTGGGCCGAAAAGTTCGCCGCGCGCGCACTTCAGCAGATCGTCTTTGTCAAAGCTGCTCGGGAATTGGGCCATTCTGCCGCCTCTCCTGCCAGAGTCTGTTGGTCACATCTGGCCTCCTCTAACACCCGTGTGCAAGGTCCTGCAAGAGCGGGTGCGCCGCAAGTTTCAAGCGAATGGCCCTGTTTGCGAATGAATTTCATTTGAAATTTCATCTGGGCACGACTTATATATATTGTCAAACCCATGCAGGTATCGACATCATGACGCCAGACAGTCTGGAAAACGCCACGCAGTGGTTGGCCAAGGCCGGTCTCAGACCGACGCGGCAGCGCGTTGCGCTGGCCGAGCTTCTGGTGGGTGACGGTAAACACCGGCACGTCACGGCGGAAAGTCTGTTCGAGGCGGCAAAGTCCAACAGTGCTGCCGTTTCTCTGGCCACCGTGTATAACACACTGCGCGCCTTTTGCGATGCAGGTGTGCTACAGGAAATCACGGTGGACGGATCGAAAAGCTATTTCGACACCAATACCCATGACCATCCCCATTTTTTTTGGGAGGATGAGGGGCGTCTGTCCGACGCTCCGTCGGATCAGCTGGTGATCCAGCGCTTGCCAAATGCACCCGAAGGGGTTGAAATTGCTTCCGTGGATGTGGTCATCCGCCTGCGCCGCAAGGCCTGATCAATTCTTTTCGAACAGAACGGCCAACACCCGTTGGGCCGCGTCAAACAGCGGGTCGGCCGGGCCGATGCCATGCCGAGCGATTACGACGGATTCGCGGGCTTCGGGATCGCGGACAGGCCGGCTTGCAATGGGAAGCCCGTCATAGCTCAGGGCGCCAACGGGGTTGGCGTAACTGATGCCGACACCCTCGCCATGCGCGGCGAGGCTGCGAAGGATTTCCAGTGAAGTTGCCCGATGCGCCACATGCGGCGACAGGCCCTTGCGTCTGAACAGTTCCAGAACATATTGCGCGGAAAGTCCCTCTTCGGACAGGATCAGCGGAAATTCGGCCAGCCGGTCCAAGGTCACGACCTCATGTGTCGCAAGCGGATGATCGGGTGGTATCAGCGCGTTGGGGCGGCAGACATACAGCAACCGCCGCGAGAATCCGGCATCCATTCCCAGATCATAGGTCAACGCGATATCTATCTGCCCCTTGAGCAATGCCGCGAGCAGGGCTTCGAAGCCATCGGCCCGATAGGTCACTTCGACATCCGGCAACTCAGAGCGCAGACGGCGGATGGCAGGGGCCAGAAGGAACGGAGCAAGGTCGACGAAACACCCTAGCCGAAGCCGTTTTGCGGGTATTGGAGGATGGGACGGGTCTTGCAACCGGGCGGCGTGGTCAAGCAGGCTTTTTGCGCCTTCGATAAAGGTCCGCCCTTGCGGGGTTACGGCCATGGCCGAACCGCGTTTTCGGATGAACAAGGGATAACCCAGATGTTGTTCGATTCTGGCCAGGGCGGCGGACAAGGCAGGTTGCGACACATTGAGATGCTCGGCCGCTGCGGTAAGGCTGCCGTGGTGGCCGATGGCGCAGACATATTCGTACTGGCGGAGTGAAATAAATAACATGAGATTATTTATTAGTTTCGAAGATATGATTTGAACAGAGGTTCGGGACCTGCACATATCTTGGCAAACACGGATTTACGGAGGATCCCTTGCCTCACCCATTGGTTACACAGGACATGATCGACACCTTTCAGCGGGACGGTGTCGTCTTTGTGCCCGGATTGTTTGCCGATCAGGTCGATACCTTGCGCGCAGGGGTCGAGGCGAACATGTCGAACCCAGGACCGTATGCATCGGAAAACAAGAAAGAAGGCCAAACCGGCAGGTTCTTTGACGACTACTGCAACTGGGACCGAATCCCACAGTTTCGCGAGGTGATCGAAACCTCACCCGTGGCCGAAGTCGCAGCGGATTTGATGGCATCCGAATCGGTGCAGATGTTCCACGACCATGTGCTGGTGAAAGAGCCCGGCACCTCGATGGCGACGCCATGGCATCAGGACGGGCCGTATTATTTCGTTGACGGACGGCAAACCATCAGTTTCTGGTCACCGCTCGATCCGGTGAAAGAGGCGACGCTGCGCTGTGTCGCAGGGTCCCACCTGTGGGAAAAGGAAGTGCTGCCGACGCGCTGGGTTTCGGAAGAGGGTTTTTTCCCTGACGAAGGTCAGTACATGCCGATCCCCGATCCCGAGGCTGAAGGTATGAAGATTGTCGAGTTTGAAATGCAACCCGGGGATGCGGTGGCGTTCAACTATCGCGTGCTGCATGGCGCGCGCGGCAATACTTCGGCGTCACGCCGCCGGGCATTTTCCCTGCGCCTGGTCGGAGACGATGCGCGTTACGTCGAGCGCCCGGGCCGAACATCGCCACCCTATCCGGGCCATGACATGCAACCAGGCCAGCGTTTGCGCGAGGACTGGTTTCCGGTTCTGTTCAGGCGCTGAGTTTGGAGTGTTCTCGGCGCGAAGGCTGGACCTCGTTTCAGAACCACTGCCCCGGTTCAATCAGGCCAAGATCGAGCAACTGGCCCGAGGACCATTCGAACGGTACGGAATTGCGCCATTTGAAGGTGTTGATCCGCGCCGCTGACACCGGATTTCGTTTCAGCGCCTTTGCAGCGCGAAAGGAACAGATAGCTGCAGTCAGATTGTGATGCCACGGGCAGGAATAGGTATTGTATTCAGCATCATTGAACGTGTGGTTCGAAAACAGCTCTAGCCCGGGTTTGGCTCTAAAAAGTGCGATGCGATCCATTCTCCGGCTTTCCTTTGGTATGAACTCGTCAAACCGCCAGCGCAGCCCGCCGGAAAAATCGAGTTGCCGTTCAAGCGGGTCCTCGGTTGTTGGGTCTATGCGCACTTCGGCAAAGTACCCCGATTTGTCGAGCATCGCAGTCGCGGGCGAAACCGCCGAGGGGCAAGTGTTCAGGTCTTCGGCGTACAGGTCGATCACGTAGGTCAGCATCGCGCTGCGGCGTTCCTCGGCGTGAAAAGACAGCATCTCGCCCACGCTGCGCGTTTCGCAGAACGGAAAGAACAGGTATTCGGCGTTGTAGCCGTAGTACATCCAGACATTGGGCAACGCGGCGACGATCCGGTTGACCGCCGCAAAGACCAAATGTCTGGGCCTACAAGTATAGGTGATCCGGTGCACCTGGTCGCCGAGATCCGTCGGCAGTTCGAAGTCATCCGGCATCAATGCGATCACCGTTTTGAACCCGAGATTCAAATGATGCAGCAATGTTCCTGCTATCTCGACGGCGTCTTCGGCAAAGATCATCGCCACCGGTCCTTTGACTGGCGATTTCGCGACCGAGTTCAGAAAACTGTCGAGTGATGGATACTGCATGCGATGTACTTGTCCTGCTCTGCTGGCATTTGCCGTCAAACTCGGGTAAATGCGCGCGCATTGCAAGCCGCGTCCGTTCCGTATAGACGGCGCCGATCCAGCGAAATCAAAGGCACGTTTCATGTCCGAACCGAAAAAGCTCTTCATCAAGACCTACGGGTGTCAGATGAACGTTTATGACAGCGAGCGCATGGCCGAGGCGCTGGGCGGGCAAGGTTATGTCGAGACGCAAAGCCCGGATGATGCGGACATGATCCTGCTCAACACCTGCCATATCCGGGAAAAGGCTGCGGAGAAGGTCTATTCCGAGCTTGGCCGATTCAAGGGACTCAAAGCGGAAAAACCCGATCTCAAGATCGGAGTCGCAGGCTGCGTCGCGCAGGCCGAAGGCGAAGAGATTATGCGCCGCCAGCCTCTTGTCGATCTGGTGGTCGGCCCGCAAAGCTATCACCGTCTGCCCGAGATGGAGGCGAAAACGCGCGAAGGCCAAAAGGCGCTGGACACGGATTTCCCGGAAGAGGACAAATTCGAAAAGCTGAAGAACCGTCCCAAGGCCAAGCGCGGCCCGACGGCGTTTCTGACCGTTCAGGAAGGCTGCGACAAGTTCTGCGCCTTTTGTGTGGTACCCTATACTCGCGGGGCCGAGGTCAGCCGGCCTGCGGATCGTATTCTGCTTGAGGCTCGCGAACTGGTGGAGCGGGGCGTGCGCGAAATCACGTTGCTGGGTCAGAACGTGAACGCCTATCACGGGGCCGGTCAGAACGGCGATATGACGCTTGCCGGGTTGATCTGGGAGTTGAACAAGGTCGACGGACTGGAACGCATCCGGTTTACCACATCGCACCCCAACGACATGAGCGACGATCTGATCGAAGCGCACGCTACCTGCGACAAGCTGATGCCCTATCTGCACCTGCCGGTGCAGTCCGGCTCGGACAAGATTCTGAAGCGGATGAACCGCAGCCATACGGCGGAAAGCTATTTGCGACTGATTGAGCGTATTCGTGCCGCACGCCCCGATATTCTGATGTCGGGTGATTTCATTGTCGGTTTTCCGGAAGAGACCGAAGAGGATTTCCAGGCCACGCTCGATCTGGTCGAAGAGGTAAAGTACGGTTATGCCTATTCGTTCAAGTATTCCACACGACCGGGTACACCGGCGGCGGAACGGCCACAGGTTCCGGGAAAGGAAGCCGATGACCGGCTGCAACGGCTTCAAGCACTGATTACCAAGCATCAGCGCAGCGTGCAGGACAGCATGGTCGGGCGTGACGTGCATGTGTTGTTTGAAAAGCCCGGGCGGCTCGACGGGCAGATGGTCGGAAAATCAGAGTATCTGCATGCGGTCCACGTAAATCGGGCTGATGTAGTTCCTGGTGATCTGCGTCGTGTGCGCATCACGTCCTCCGGTTCCAACTCTCTCGCCGGAGGGTTGACATAATCTTGAGGGGAAAAGCCGAAAAATAGCCAGATTTGGGGTGCTATTGGCATTTCGATAACAAAGATTCACTTTGCCGAAACCTGTTTCTGGTTTAGGTCATCGAAATCGCACCATCTGGGCAACGGTGCGAATGGTCTTTGGGGCCGGATAGTTTGTGAGGCTCCGTAAGGAGTTGGTACGAGGAGGGAGCAGAATTTGAAACGCTTGAACGGACTGTTGTCCCTAAAAGGGTGGGCACTTTCGCTGGTGTTCGGCATTGGGGCATTGAACGGAGTCCCGGTAGTCGCTGGGAATACTGAGGCTCCTTTTGTAGAACCAGAGGTCATCGAGCCAGCCAAGCGTCATGCCGATTGGCGCGGTTTTTATGCCGGGGGAACGCTGGGGTACGCATTCGGAGGCTCGGATGACGTGGGGCAGCGCGCTCCGAACGGCGATCTGGTGGCGAGCGTGGGCGAACTGAAGCCGGGTGGGTTTAATTATGGCCTCAGGCTCGGGTGGCGAAACAACATCGCATTTCGCAGCCGGTATTATGTTTACGGGGTCGAGTTGGGCTATGAGGCGGGCAGCATCGACGATGATCTGACCACAAACACGCATCAGGCATCAGTCGATGTCAAAAACATACTGTCCCTGCGGCTCAAGGGCGGCATCACCAGCGCGTCTGGAAAGATGCAGTATTACGGTATCGTAGGATATGCGAGAGGCGATATCGACTATGCACTGGCGGGGACGGCTGGCGGTGATACGATTGCCGTGTCGGACAACTCCGATTATGACGGCTACACTCTGGGTCTTGGGATGGAACGCATCGTGGCGGAAAAGGTTCGCCTGACGCTGGAGTATGAATTCACGCAATTCGATTCGATGCGACTGATTGATTCTTCAGGATCCTCGACAGTGGCCACGCCGAGTTATGGCAATATCAGAGTCGGTCTGAATTACGCATTCTGAGGCCGATTGCTCGAGACCCGCGATTTGAATAAATCGCGGGCTTGTTCAGCCGGGGGGCGGCAAATTTGCGTTCTCGTGCAATTTTTTTTCGTCGGTGCTTGCGCAGTTGCGAGCAATCTGACTACGCTCAAATCAAATGCCAAAACAGGAGAACCTATTGGCCATTGGTGCCCTTACCCCACCGCAAGATGACATGCCCCCGCACGAGGTGCTTGTTGAATTTCCAGACAACAGATTGTTGATTGACCTGTGCGGTGAATATGACCGCAACCTGGCCGAGATCGAGCGAAAACTGTCGATCCAAATCCTTCGCCGCGGGAACCAGCTTGCCATCATGGGCGAGGAAGAAGCTCAGAAGCGGGCGGTGGAAGTGCTGGAGGCGCTTTATGACCGGCTGCAGGCCGGTCGTTCTGTCGAAGCGGCGGATATAGACCGTGAACTGCGCATGGGCGGGTCCGAGACCGGGACTGGCGTTCGCGATGGCGATCAGCTTGAAATGTTCAAGGGCGGCACGGTCGAAATCAAGACTCGAAAGAAGCTGGTTGAGCCACGCACAGATGCGCAAAAGGCTTATGTGCAATCGCTGTTCAACAACGAACTGGCCTTTGGTATTGGCCCGGCGGGGACGGGTAAGACCTATCTGGCCGTGGCTGTCGGCGTGTCGATGTTCATCGGCGGCCATGTTGACCGTATCATCCTCAGCCGTCCCGCCGTCGAGGCGGGGGAGAAGCTGGGATATCTGCCCGGCGACATGAAGGACAAGGTCGACCCCTACATGCAGCCGCTCTATGACGCGCTGAACGACTTTTTGCCTGGCAAGCAGCTCGCCAAGTTGATCGAAGAAAAACGTATAGAAATTGCACCGCTGGCTTTCATGCGCGGTCGTACGCTTTCGAATGCCTTTGTGGTTTTGGACGAGGCGCAGAATGCCACGACCATGCAGATGAAGATGTTCCTGACCCGCTTGGGCGAAGGAAGCCGCATGGTCATTACCGGCGACCGGTCTCAGGTCGACCTGCCGCGTGGGGTACCATCGGGGTTGGCAGATGCGGAACGATTGCTGAAAATCATTCCCAAAATCGGATTCAACTATTTTACCTCCAAGGATGTTGTGCGTCATCCGCTTGTCGCTGCCATTATTGAGGCTTATGAGGCCGACACCGGGCGAACGACCTCATCCTGATCGGGCAAGGTTTGGCTGGGCCGAAAATGAGGGCATGTGCTGCCAAGGGGGCAGATTTGACGATCGAAGTCACATTGGAAGACCCGCGTTGGGACAATCTCGTGGCCGTCGGCAGCCGCGCCGTCTCGGCTGTTTTGGCGCATCGGGGGCTTGATCCGGAGATTTGCGAAGTCAGCCTGCTGGGATGTGACGACGTCCGGATCCAGGAACTCAACGCCGAATTCCGCGACAAGCCAAGTGCGACCAATGTTCTGAGCTGGCCGGCCGCGGAACTGGCTGCCGAGACGCCCGGGGCGGAACCCGCTGAACCCAGCCCCGACTTTGGTGGCGACATCGCGCTGGGCGATATCGCTATTTCGTACGATACCTGCGCACGCGAGGCGCAGGATGCTGGAAAATCGTTTGAGGATCACGTAACCCATCTGGTGGTACATGGCGTGCTCCATCTTCTGGGATACGACCATGTCCGTGACCCTGATGCCACCTTGATGGAAGGTCTTGAAATCGAAATACTTGGCAAAATGGGCTTGGATAACCCATATACTGGGTAATTAAGGGCTTTGCGGTCCGGTTAATTGGAACGAGAAAATGGGCGATACAGACGGCGGTTCTATGGCGGCGCAAGGCGCGCAATCCGGGAACGGCGACGACATGAGCGAAGAGAAACAGGGGTTTTTGTCCCGCATTATTGATGTGTTCTCTTCCGGCGAAAATATCAGTGACCCCCAAATGAACGGGCAGGCCGCATCAAACTCGCAACCTCGCGGAATGATCAATCTTCGCCGTATGCGGGTCGAGGATGTTGCGATTCCGACTGCGGAAATCGTTTCGGTGCCCAGCACCATCCCGAAAGACGAACTGGTGCAGGTTTTCCGCGACAGCGGTATGACTCGGATACCGGTCTATGAGGGCACGTTGGATACTCCACTTGGGTTCATTCACCTCAAAGATTTTGCCCTGACCCACGGATTCAACGGCGATACGGTCGATTTCGATCTGGCTACGATGCTTCGCCAGTTGCTATTTGTGCCGCCTTCGATGCCAATCGGAGTTCTGTTGACCAAAATGCAGACGGAACGGCGGCACATGGCACTGGTGATCGACGAATACGGCGGCGTCGACGGGCTAGTCACCATCGAGGATCTGATCGAGCAAGTGGTGGGCGAAATTGCTGACGAACACGATGCCGACGAAGATCAACTTTGGTTGCAGGAAAAACCGGGCTGCTATGTCGTTCAGGCCAAGGTTCCGCTTGAGGATTTCGAGGCTGAAATCGGGCGTTCCCTGACCAGTCACGAAGATGTGGACGAAGAAGAAATAGACACACTTGGCGGGCTCGTATTCATGTTGTCCGGCCGGGTCCCGGCGCGGGGCGAGGTGGTCATTCACCCGGAAGGTCCGGAATTCGAGGTGCTTGAGGCCGATCCGCGCAGGATAAAACGACTGCGTGTGATGCTGCCGGACCGCGCCGCATGATCCAAATCGTTCGCTGGCCAATCTGGCTGCGCTATCTGCTGGCCGCCCTCCTCGGGGCGGTCGCTGCGTATGGGCTGGCGCCTTTCGGGTTTTGGGCCGCGACGCTGATGTCGCTTGTAGCCACCTCGGCGCTCTTTTTGTCCGCACGGTCCAAGTGGCAGGCCGCGTTGCTAGGGTGGTTTTATGCCAGCGGTTATTTTGCCCATGCTCTCTTGTGGATCGTCGAGCCGTTCCTGGTGGATGCTGAACGCTATGCCTGGATGGCTCCGTTTGCCTTAATCTTCATGGCGGGCGGCATGGCTTTGTTCTGGGCACCTGCTTTCTGGTTTGCAATGCGTCCGGGCTGGTCCGTGCCTGGTCGGATCTGGTTGCTGGTGATCTACTTGTCGGTCGGAGAGTTCGTGCGCGGCTATTTGTTTACCGGGTTTCCCTGGGCAGGGTTGGCACAGGTCTGGGTGGATACGCCGGTTGCTCAACTTTTGTCCATTGTCGGCCCTTATGGGCTGGGCGCGCTTACATTTGCGGTCACGCTGCCATTGGCACTCCTATTCAAACCGGGCTTTTCCTTTCGCTGCTTGTTTTTTCGCGTGATACCGCTTTTCGCCTTTGTAGTAGTTGCTTTCGTTCACGCGGGAACCCGACCCGAGGTCGTCGCGACGGGTCAGACGGTGCGCATCAATCAACCCAACGCGCCGCAGCATCAGAAATGGGATCCCAACTACGCCCCCATATTCTTCAATCGTCAGATCGAGTTTACGGCCGCTGATCCAAAGCCGGATTTGGTCGTTTGGCCCGAAACCTCGGTCCCGGTCTGGCTGGAAAACGCCGAACCCACCTTGCAGCTTATCGCGGATACAGCAAGAGGTGTTCCGGTTGTTCTGGGCATACAGCGAAGCAAAGACCTGCGTATCTATAACTCAATGGTCGTTGTTGACGAAACCGGCGTTTTGACCGGTGTTTATGACAAGCATCATCTGGTTCCATTTGGCGAATACGTGCCTTTTGGCGATCTTCTGGCGCAAGTCGGGATCTATGGATTCGCCGCCACGACGGGCCAGGGGTTCAGCTCTGGGCCGGGGGCTGCACTGTTGTCGCTGGGCAAACTCGGATCCGCCTTGCCGCTGATCTGTTACGAGGCGGTGTTCCCGCAGGACGTTCTTGCCGCGCCGGAGCGTCCCGCGCTCCTTTTGCAGATAACCAATGACGCGTGGTTCGGAACTCGGTCGGGTCCGCATCAGCATCTGGCGCAAGCAAGGATGCGTGCGATCGAGCAGGGTTTGCCAATGGTCAGATCGGCAAACACGGGCATCTCCGCAATGATTGACCCATTGGGGAAGGTAACTGGTTCTTTGCCCCTGGGCGTTGAAGGATATTTCGACGAAGGACTGGCGGTTGCCTTGGGCCCGACATTCTACTCCCGTTTCGGGAACAGTGTATTCTTTATTCTTTGTCTTGCGCTATTCGCGCTGATTTATCGACGCGAAAGGTCGCGCATGTGCAAAACCGATTGACCACGCAGTCATCGGCGCTTATCTGATGCAGGTCTGTTACAACGGCTTCCTGGCGTGACAGAGTTATTGTCTTAATGGAGCACCTTTATGTCCCGACAGAACTACACATTTACTTCGGAATCGGTTTCCGAAGGGCATCCCGACAAGGTCTGTGACCGCATTTCGGATGCCGTACTTGATGCATTCTTGAACGAAGAACCCGAAGCGCGCGTGGCGTGCGAAACCTTTGCCACCACGAACCGGGTGGTTATCGGTGGCGAGGTCGGTCTGTCGGATCAGGAAAAGTTACATGACTATATGGGCCGCATCGACGAAATCGCGCGCGCCTGTATCAAGGATATCGGCTATGAGCAGGATAAGTTCCATTGGAACACCTGCGAAATTACCAACCTGCTGCATGAACAGTCGGCGCATATTGCGCAGGGTGTGAATGCCTCGGACAACAAAGACGAGGGCGCGGGCGATCAAGGAATCATGTTTGGCTTTGCGACCAACGAAACTTCGGCGCTGATGCCGGCACCCATCCAGTATTCGCACGCGATCCTGCGACGGCTGGCCGAAGTGCGCAAGAACGGTACCGAGCCGGCCCTGGGGCCTGATGCCAAATCTCAGCTTTCGGTTGTCTATCGCGACGGCAAACCGGTCGGGATCAGTTCGCTTGTGCTTTCCACCCAGCACCTTGACGAGTCGCTGACGTCGGATGACATTCGCGACATCGTCGAACCCTATATCACCGAAATCCTTCCCGAAGGTTGGCTGAACGGCAAGACCGCATGGCATGTCAATCCGACAGGAAAGTTCGTCATTGGCGGGCCGGATGGCGACGCGGGCCTGACCGGGCGCAAGATCATAGTTGACACCTATGGCGGCGCGGCTCCGCATGGGGGCGGCGCATTCTCCGGTAAGGATCCGACCAAGGTCGACCGGTCGGCAGCCTATGCAGCACGCTATCTGGCCAAGAACGTGGTTGCCGCCGGCATGGCCGAACGCTGCACAATCCAGCTCAGCTATGCCATCGGCGTCAGCAAGCCGCTGTCGATATACGCCGAAACCTACGGCACTGGCGAAGTCGCGCCCGAAGCCATCGAAAAGGCGATCGATCAGGTCATGGACCTGACCCCGCGCGGGATCCGCCAGCACCTGGGCCTGAACCGGCCCATCTATCAGCGCACCGCGGCCTACGGTCACTTTGGCCGCGAACCAGAGGCTGATGGCGGGTTCAGTTGGGAGCGCACCGATCTGGTGGACGCGCTGACAAAGGCCGTCTGAGCCACCGCACGACAATCAGCGCCCCAACAATGGGGCGCTCTTCAGTTCGATACAAATAATGCGGGGGGCGGGTCTGTCTGGCACTGTATCCCGTCCTTGCATCACGATCAGCGCCACAGTATGGCCAGCGACATGAGCACTGACCATCCCCAACGCCCCCGACGCAATTTCTATGGGCGCTTCAAGGGCAAGACCCTGAAGCCCAGCCAGAAGACCTATCTGAACGAGGATCTGTCCCCGCTCTCGCCCGGCGCGGTGGATTGGGACAGCAATCCCGAACGCTTGCCGCTGGATCTGGATGCCCTGTTTGGCGGCAAACCGGTATGGCTTGAGGTGGGATTTGGCGGTGGCGAGCATCTGGTGCATCAGGCAGAACAGAACCCGGATATCGGTATCATTGGCGCAGAGCCTTTCATCAATGGCGTCGCCATGCTGTTGGGCAAGATCCGTCGTGCGGATGTGTCAAACCTGGCAGTGCATCCCGGCGATGCACGAGACCTGTTCGACGTTTTGCCGAATCAAAGCCTTTCCCGCGCCTTCCTGCTTTATCCCGACCCTTGGCCCAAGAAGCGTCATCACCGCCGCCGGTTCGTTACGCTCGAGCACCTCGAGCCGCTGGCACGTGTGATGAAACCCGGCGCGATCTTCCGGGTCGCGACCGACATTCCAGACTATGTGCGTCAGACATTGGAAGAAGTGCCTAAGGCCGGATTTGAATGGCTGGCGGAACGACCCGAGGATTGGCGCAAGCCATGGGGCGACTGGATTTCCACCCGGTACGAGCAAAAGGCGCTGCGCGAGGGGCGAGTGCCGCACTACCTGACCTTCCGACGCAAAGGGTGATTGTCGCTGGACCCGGTGACATCAATTCGCTAATCCGCAGGGAATGATAGCGCAAAAGGAGCACCCATGTCCGGACACGGCACGCCCATCCCGATGACCTCGCGTCCCTGCGGTCCGTTGACCGGTACCGCCGAGGTGCCTGGCGACAAGTCGATTTCGCACCGGTCGCTGATCCTGGGCGCGATGGCGGTGGGTGAGACAAAGATTTCGGGTCTGCTGGAAGGCGAGGATGTGCTGGACACCGCCAAGGCCATGCGCGCATTCGGGGCCGAGGTGGTCAATCACGGCGGTGGTAACTGGTCGGTGCATGGTGTCGGCGTCGGTGGTTTTGCCGAACCGGATCAGGTGATCGATTGCGGAAATTCCGGCACCGGCGTGCGCCTGATCATGGGCGCGATGGCGACGTGCCCGATCACTGCGACGTTTACCGGCGATGCCAGCCTGAATGGGCGACCGATGGCGCGGGTCACCGACCCGCTGGCGCTGTTCGGAACGCGTGCCGTTGGCCGCGAGGGAGGGCGCTTGCCGATGACCCTCGTCGGGGCCGCTTATCCCGTACCCGTCCGCTATGTGGTTCCGGTGCCGTCGGCTCAGGTCAAATCCGCCGTTTTGCTGGCCGGGCTGAATGCGCCGGGCAAGACGGTCGTGATCGAAAAGGAAGCAACCCGGGACCATTCCGAACGAATGCTGGCTGGCTTCGGGGCCGAGATTACCGTCGAGGACACTGACGAAGGCCGGGTCATCACGCTGACTGGGCGGCCTGAACTGAAACCACAGGTCATCGCGGTACCGCGCGATCCGTCAAGCGCTGCCTTCCCTGTATGCTCCGCACTGATCACACCGGGGTCGGATGTGCTGGTGCCGAATATCGGCCTCAACCCAACCCGCGCCGGTCTTTATTACACATTGCAGGAGATGGGCGCGAACCTGACCTTTGAGAATGAAAGGGAAGAGGGCGGCGAGCCAGTGGCTGATCTGCGCGCGCGCTACTCGCCCGATATGAAAGGCGTCACGGTGCCGCCTGAACGTGCGGCCTCGATGATCGACGAATATCCGGTTTTGTCGGTTGTTGCGGCCAATGCGACCGGGACCACGATGATGGGCGGCGTCAAGGAGCTGCGCGTCAAGGAAAGCGACCGCATCGACGCCATGGCGCGTGGATTGCGAGCCAATGGTGTAACGGTCGAAGAAGGCGACGATTGGTGGACCGTCGAAGGATTGGGCATCGGCGGTGTTCCCGGCGGCAGCACTTGTGAGAGCTTCCTGGATCACCGCATCGCCATGTCCTTCATGGTTCTGGGCATGGGGGCGCAGAACCCCGTCTCGATCGATGACGGCGGGCCGATTGCAACTTCCTTCCCGATTTTCGAACCTTTGATGGCCGATCTGGGCGCCAGGTTGGAACGGGTATGAATTTCAACTGATCTTTCGTTTTGGCCGTTCCATAGCTTCTTCCGGAAATTTTTGGTTATCGCCCCAGAATGTGGCGACTGTGCACCCGGTTTGATTGCGTCGTCGAAATACAAACTCGCGACCTTCATGAAGCAGGACACGCAACCCCATTTTCGAATACCAGCGCATCGCGTGACGCAATTCTGGATCAACCTCTCTAAATTGTCTCATCAGATGCGTCGGGCGAAGAGAGATCAGAATCTCGATGGTCTTGACCCAAAGGAAAACGCGCCAAGGCGGAACGAACGGAGTGTCCAACACCTGATGCTTGTAGTCCCAATTGCGTAGATCGGTTTCTACAACTTTTTTGTCCCTGACGTCTTCGAAAAAAGGTGTCCACCGGTGAGGGGTTGCATAGATGGACATGATTTGATCAGGGTCATACCTCAGTAATTGCCTGAACAATCGCAGGTAGTCTCTATCTCGCTCATCTGCAAAGCCCACGGCAAAGGTGCATAAGCCAATCATGCCGTGAGAACGCAACAGGCGGATCGCCTGCATGTCCTTTTGCGTATTTGCCCCCTTGTTGATCGACAACAAGGTCGCTTCGTCGGTGCTTTCCAGACCCAATAGGAACCGCAAGACACCAGCTTTTTTGTATAACGGCAACAAGTCCCTGTCCCGTACAATATCATCCGCACGAGTGGACCCGATCAACGTAACTTGTACATTCTCGGCGATCAGAGCCTCAAGAAACCTTTTCCATTGCCGGCGGGAAGAGGTCGGATTCTCGTCGGCAAGATTGACCAGTTCGACACCATGTTCACGAGCAAGCCAACCAATTTCCTTGGCTAATTTTTCTGGATCCCGATGGCGCCACTGGGTCCAGAAACCCCTCTGTCCGCAATAGCTACAAAGATGTGGGCAACCACGCGAGAATTGAAGGATGACCGACCTGCGCCCTCCCCAATATGAGTAATCATCGAAATTGATCAGTTCCCATCCAATTCGGTTCGAGTCCAAATCATTGATCATCGGAGCAGGGCGTGTAGACACGGGCTGATTGGAGTTATCACGAAAGGCGATTCCGGCCACCTGTTCCAGATCAGTTCTCAGTTGGATTGCAGCGATCAAGTTAGAAGTGGTCTCTTCGCCTTCACCACGAACAACAAAGTCGATTTGCGGGCACTCGGATAAGACCGAACGCCAATGATACGTGGGATATACACCGCCATAAACGATGACTAGCCCCGGTTTTTGGCGCTTCAACAGCATCGAAAGGGTTTTTACAGTCGGATGTGCGGAACTTGACCCGGAATGGCCGATCAGAACGATGTCTGGCTTGGTCTCGAGCGTACGTTCTACGCATTCATCAAAGCCTAATGGGGCAAGATCGCCGTTAATCAACGTGACGTCGTGCCCGCGGTCAATAAGTGGACCGCCAATACACAATAATCCGAACGGGGGCAGGTTTTCCTTGGGAATTCGGCTTCCAATTGCGGTATGGGGCGGGTGAAGAAGTGTAATGCGCAATTTATCAATGCTCTGCTTTTGGTTGAAACTGTTTCACCTCGTTCCAGGACTTTCAATCGGTTTTTTGCTGTCGGAAAGTTCGAACATGAACTATGCCCATGGCAGGTAGAACGGGATAGAAGATGAGCTTTACAATTGCCATCGACGGCCCCGCTGCGGCGGGAAAGGGTACGATCTCCAAGGGTGTTGCGGCACATTACGGGTTCGCGCATCTCGACACCGGGTTGCTGTATCGGGCTGTTGGACGGCGTGTGCTGACCGGTGAAGACGCTGTTGAAGCAGCACAAACGCTGCGGCCCGAAGACTTGCGGCGCGATGATCTGCGTAGCGCGTATGTGGCCCAGGCGGCATCAAAGGTGGCAGTCATGCCCGAAGTGCGCGCAGCTTTGGTCGAATTTCAACGACACTTTTCCCACCAAGAGGGTGGCGCCGTTCTGGATGGGCGCGACATTGGGACGGTGATCTGCCCGGGAGCTGACGTAAAGCTCTTCGTCACCGCCAGCCCCGAGGTGCGCGCCGAGCGCCGGTATCTTGAACTAACCGCGAAAGGCGAAAATATCACTCGCGAACAGGTGCTTGCGGATGTCAGGGAACGTGATGCGCGGGACATGGGGCGCAGCGAAGCGCCGATGAAACCTGCCGATGATGCCGTGCTGCTGGACACATCCGAGTTGAGCATCGAAGAGGCTCTGGAGCGCGCCATTGCGGTGATCGACAAAAAGATGCCCGCGAAAACCTAGGCTTTCGCGGGCAATTGCCGGAGTGAGTGGAACTGGCACCGGCAGCGCGGGATTACAGTTCGCCCACGGCGACGTGCTTGATCTGCGCCCATTGATTGTCGGCTGTCGTTGCCGTGGCTGCCACGTCTTCGAGGAACTTCTCACGGGTTGCGGTGTTCAGGAACAGAAAGAGCTTGCCGTCAGCCAGAACATATTGATCCGGATCGCCGTCGAACTTCTTGCCAACCGAGACACCGTAAGAGCAGAACCCGCCATGCTGCGGCAAGTAGGCTGCCGGGTTTGCCTGGAACGCGTCGAGGTTTTCTTCGGAGGTGAAATAATAGGACGCGCCGTCATATGTGGCGGAATGGGTGGCGAAGCCTTCGACCGGGTTGCCACTGGTGACCAGCGCAACCAGGTCCACACCATGCGCCGCAAGCGGGGCGCCACCTGCCGAGATGCCGTTTGAGACGTTGATCTCGTCTGCGGCAAATGCGGGTGCGGCGGCCAAGGGCAGGGCGGCGATGAGGGCGATGAGTACGAGCGATTTCATTGTTGATTTTCCTTGTTGATGAATGTGTTTCCGGGCCGGTTCTGGCCGGTATGACGAAGGTAGGGACAAAAAATCGGACGTGTTATCGCAGATAGACCGCAAGACATTGCCGATCGTTCGGGAAATGGGACGATCCTGTCGTGAATTTGATCACCAAGCTTTGAATCGTTTGATCGGGCATGCCGGCCTAGACTGTACGGAAATGAACCGGAGTTCCCGAATGATCCGCCTTGCCGCCATCCTGATATGCCTTGCCAGATTCTGTGTCGCACAGGAGGAAACCGCCCCAAACACGGAACCACCCATGACTTATGAAGAACTGGGACGTATCATCTTTACGCTGGACCCGGAGGCAAAACCGCAAGGCCCCGGGTTTCAGATGATGGTCGCCGATGTTCCGGTTTTGGTGATTACCGACATAAATGCGGACCGGATGCGCGCAATGGTTCCGATCCGCAACGCGGCGGACGTATCGCCCGACGATATGCGCCGCATGATGCAGGCCAATTTCGACAGCGCCCTTGATGCCCGCTATGCCATCGCAAACGGAACCTTGTGGGCGGTGTTCATTCACCCGCTTTCCCCGCTTGAAAAGAATCAGTTTATCTCGGGCCTTGGGCAAACGGTGAATATCGCCAAGACCTATGGCACACTCTACACCGGGGGTGCTGTGCAGTTTGGCGGCGGCGACAGCAACGATCTTCAGCGCACTCTGATCGACGAACTCCTGAAAAAGGGAGAAGAACTCTGATCTACAACGCAGATCCCTCACGCAGTTTGTCCTGCTCGTCGGGCGTGGGGGTGTGGTTGAAGACAAAGGCGGTGCGACAGGCCTCTTCGCCGCCCAGTGCCTCGATCTTGCGACGTTGATCGGCAAAAGCGCGGGCGTTGACGTCGTCCGGATCGCAGATAATGCGCAAACGGCGCTCGCCTTCGGCCAGCGCGGCGCGGATGTTTGGGTCATTTTCCCCGTCCATGGCGCGGTTCACCAATTCATGCGGGTCATTTTTCAGATCAAAAAGTTGGGGCGGATGGCCGACATAGTGGACGTATTTCCACCGGTCCCAGCGCACCATGAAGGTGCCGGTCTTTGACCCGCCATCATGGTATTCGCTGAACCCGGTTCGATCCGGATCGTAAGGCGTATTGGCAATGTGGCGCAGGGATTTGCCGGGTTGGGTCACGTTGTTCTCGTCGTCAGCGATGCCACAGACCTCGCGAGCGGTTGCGGCGATATCGGTCAGGTTGGTGCAGGTAGAGACCCTGTGGCCAGCTGGCACTCCCGGCCCCGCCGCGATCATCGGGACCCCCGCGCTGGCTTCGTACATCACCTGTTTGGTCCAGAACCCCTGATCTCCCATCATGTCACCGTGATCCGAGACATAAACCACAACGGTCTTGTCAGTCTGCCCGCTGTCTTCCAGCGCCTTCAGCACACGGCCTGCGCAATCATCCATGAACGACGTCAGCCCGTAATAGGCCGCCTTGGCCTCACGTACTTTCTGTTCATCGAAATAGTCTCCGTAATTGAAGAACCCGGCAATATTTTGCAGCTCTTCGTGGTCCACCGGGCGGGCTTCATATCCTACAGGCATGTCCATTCGCGCTGGATCATAAAGCGCATACCATTCCTCGGGGCAGGTCAGGGGATAGTGTGGGCTGACCAGTGACACGAAAGCGGCCCAGGGCTGTTGATGACGATTGGGATCCTTCAGCCAGCGTTCTGCTGCGGCTGTGATATCGCGGTCATAGTCGGTATAGGTGCTTGTGCCGACACCCACATCTGCCGCCAATTCGGCGGCAGAGTCGTAGGGAGGAGGGTTTTCGCGCAACAGCCCGACAGCCCAACCTACGCCACCCACCACATGCATCGGCAGGATCTCCTGTGAAAACCCGTTGTCATCCTCGCCTGAGCGGAAGTGAAGCTTGCCAATGGATATAACTTCTCTTCCGCAATCGCGCAGCTGTCGCATCCAACTGCGTGGCTCCCCGGCATAGGGCGTGGCGCTGTCCCAGTGGCCCGTCCTGTGCACCCAGTCGCCAGTGGCCAATGCCGCGCGGGTCGGCACACACATCGGAGAAGGGGTATAGGCCGCCTCGAACATCGTGCCCCGCGACGCAAGTGCATCAAGATTTGGGGTTTGTACGAACGGATGACCGGCGCATCCCATTGCGTCCTTGCGATGCTCATCCGAAATGATGACGAGAAAGTTCAGGTTATCGGGCATTCCATTTCCTTGTTATTCGTGAAAGCATTCCGGCCAAGACACAGTGTTGCGCGACCAACCGCGTCACGAAAGCCGTTTTTGGCTTTTTCCTTGCGGGGTGCGGACAGACCCGTTATAGAGCGCGCGTCGACAAGGCGATTTGAGCCATAGAAAAAAGAGACGAGCAGGGTCGGGACAACCGGCCCTCTTTGTTTTATGGCACGAAACCGGGTCGCCTGACCAACTCCAAGACCGGCGGAGACAACCGCTCGGCCAGAAAAATCGATGTGAAAAGGAAAACAACGCCACATGGCTAACGCAACCATGGAGGAATTCGAAGCCCTCCTGAACGAAAGCTTCGAAATGGACACCCCCGAAGAGGGTTCGGTTGTCAAAGGCAAGGTTCTGGCGATCGAAGCCGGCCAGGCCATCATCGACGTAGGCTACAAGATGGAAGGCCGCGTCGATCTGAAAGAATTCGCAAATCCCGGCGAAGCCCCTGAAATCACGGTTGGCGACGAGGTCGAAGTCTTCCTGCGCGCCGCCGAAAACGCCCGCGGCGAGGCCGTCATCTCGCGCGAGATGGCCCGCCGTGAAGAGGCATGGGACCGCCTGGAAAAAGCATATGCCGACGATGCACGCGTCGAAGGCGCGATCTTTGGCCGCGTCAAAGGTGGCTTTACCGTCGACCTGGGTGGCGCAGTTGCGTTCCTGCCCGGCTCGCAGGTTGATGTCCGCCCCGTGCGTGATGCCGGCCCGCTGATGGGTCTCAAGCAGCCGTTCCAGATTCTGAAGATGGACCGCCGCCGTGGCAACATCGTCGTGTCGCGCCGCGCCATCCTGGAAGAATCGCGTGCCGAACAGCGCGCTGAAGTCATCGGCAATCTGTCCGAAGGCCAGAACGTGGACGGCGTCGTCAAGAACATCACCGAATACGGTGCGTTTGTTGACCTGGGCGGTGTTGACGGGCTGCTGCACGTCACCGACATGGCGTGGCGCCGTGTTAACCACCCGTCCGAGATCCTGACGATCGGCGAAACCATCAAGGTTCAGGTCATCAAGATCAACAAGGAAACCCACCGCATCAGCCTGGGCATGAAGCAGCTGCAGGAAGATCCGTGGGATCTGGTTGGCGCCAAATACCCGCTGGGCTCGGTTCACAAAGGCCGTGTCACCAATATCACCGATTACGGCGCGTTCGTCGAACTCGAAGCTGGTGTCGAAGGTCTGGTGCACGTCTCGGAAATGTCCTGGACCAAGAAAAACGTCCATCCTGGCAAGATCGTTTCGACCAGCCAGGAAGTCGACGTCATGGTTCTGGAAATCGACGGCGCCAAGCGCCGCGTGTCCCTGGGCCTCAAGCAGACGATGCGCAACCCGTGGGAAGTGTTCGCGGAAACTCACCCCGAGGGAACTCAGGTCGAGGGCGAAGTCAAGAACATCACCGAATTCGGTCTGTTCATCGGCCTCGAAGGCGACATCGACGGCATGGTCCATTTGTCGGATCTCAGCTGGGACGAGCGTGGCGAGGATGCCATCCAGAACTATCGCAAGGGCGATGTCGTTCAGGCGGTCGTCTCGGAAGTGGATGTTGAGAAAGAGCGTATCTCGCTGTCGATCAAAGCCCTGGGTGGTGACAAGTTCGCCGAAGCCGTTGGCGGCGTGAAGCGTGGCTCGGTTATCACCGTGAACGTTACCGCGATCGAAGATGGCGGCATCGAGGTGGAATACGAAGGCATGAAGTCCTTCATCCGCCGTTCCGACCTGAGCCGTGACCGCGCCGAACAGCGCCCCGAGCGCTTCTCGGTAGGTGACAAGGTTGATGTTCGCGTCACCAACGTCGACAGCAAGACCCGTCGTCTGGGTCTGTCGATCAAGGCACGCGAGATCGCCGAAGAGAAAGAAGCCGTGGAGCAGTACGGTTCGTCGGACTCGGGCGCGTCGCTGGGCGATATCCTGGGTGCAGCGCTAAAGTCGGGCGACTAAGCCCGCAACGCCTGACGGTTATCAAATTGCGGCCCCGTGCATCTGTGCGGGGCCGTTTTTGTTGCGAATCAACGCGTTCCGTTTCTGCATGTGCAAAGGCCCCACTATCGGGAAACAGGTGTTAATTCGCTGATGGATGGCGAAAATTTGTGTTTTCGGGCCTCAAATTGAAGCGTCCGCGCAAAGACTCTGCGTTCCCCCGCCACAGGTTTTTCCCTATACTCCCAACCAAATAGAACAAAACAACCCGTGACCTGGGAGGGTATTCCGAATGATCCGTTCCGAACTGATTCAAAAAATCGCCGATGCAAACCCGCATCTTTATCAGCGTGATGTCGAGCGGATCGTGAATACTATCTTTGAAGAAGTGACTGACGCCATGGCCCGCGGCGACCGGGTTGAACTGCGCGGGTTCGGCGCGTTTTCGGTGAAAAAACGGGACGCGCGGATTGGTCGCAATCCCAGAACCGGCGAAACCGTGCAAGTGGAAGAAAAGCACGTGCCCTTCTTCAAGACCGGCAAGCTGCTTCGCGATCGATTGAACGGAAAAGCCTGAACATATGATGCGTTACATTCGCTATGCCTTTTTGGCCGCACTTGGGATCGTTTTGATTTCTGTGTCGCTGGCCAACCGGGCACCTGTCACCCTGAAACTCATCCCCGATGATCTGGCTGATCTGTTGGGTTTCAACTTTACGCTGTCGTTGCCGCTGTTTCTTGTGGTTCTGGGCGGCGTTGTTGCCGGGCTGGTGATCGGATTCATCTGGGAATGGCTGCGCGAGCACAAACACCGCCGTCAAGCCGATGTGAAGCACCGCGAAGTGCGCAAGCTTGAGCGTGAGGTCTCCAAGCTCAAGAAGCAGAAGAACGAAGGCAAGGACGAAGTTCTGGCCCTGTTAGAAGAGACCAGTTAAGGGTCATTCATGCCCGACCAAGTCAGCGTGAAAATCTGCGGTCTGACCGCGCCCGAACATGTGCGCGCCGCCGTTACGGCTGGTGCGCGCTATGTCGGCTTCGTGTTCTTCGAAAAATCGCCACGTCACCTGATGTCAGAAAAAGCGGCGAAGCTTGCCGCCGAAGTACCTGCTGGTGTGGCCAAGGTGGCATTGGTGGTAAATGCCTCGGATGAGGAACTGGACCGGATCACCGGCGCTGTGCCGCTCGACATGTTGCAGCTGCATGGCAAGGAAAGCCCCGACCGGGTGACCGAGATCAAAGGCAGGTATGGCCTGCCGGTCATGAAGGCGATCGGCATCGGGGACGAGACGGATTTGTCGCAAATTGATCTGTACTCGGATGTAGTCGACCAACTGCTTATAGACGCCAGGCCGCCGAAGAATGCGGTGTTGCCCGGCGGCAATGGACTGGCATTTGATTGGCGGCTGTTGGCGGGGCGTAAATATTGGCGGCGCCCCTGGATGCTGGCGGGTGGTCTGTCGCCCGAAAATGTGGGCGAGGCGGTGCGGATGACAGGTGCGCGTCAGGTCGATGTGTCCTCCGGGGTGGAATCTGCCCCAGGCGTCAAGGATGCGGGCCTGATTCAATCCTTTATCAAGGCAGCCCACCGTTAATACCTGCGCAAATGTCGTGACATCGGGTGTCGCTGTTTGACAACCTGATTGGCTTCATCGCCTGACAAACCCGGTTTTGGATAGCAATTCGAATTGCCTTGGCTTGCTCTCATCGCGCTGGCGCTCTAGGACAGGTAAAACCCAACAGAGGGCGCGACACATGGCAAACGATCTTTTCAATTCCTTCATGTCCGGTCCGGATGAAAACGGCCGCTTTGGTATCTTTGGCGGTCGCTTTGTCAGCGAAACCCTGATGCCGCTGATCCTGTCGCTGGAAGAGGAATATGAAAAGGCCAAGGTCGACCCCGGTTTCTGGGCCGAGATGGATGATCTCTGGGCCAACTACGTGGGCCGTCCGTCACCGCTCTATTTCGCCGAGCGACTGACCGAAGAACTTGGCGGCGCAAAGATCTATATGAAACGCGACGAATTGAACCACACCGGTGCGCACAAGATCAACAACGTGCTGGGTCAGATCATTCTGGCGCGCCGCATGGGCAAGACCCGGATCATCGCGGAAACCGGCGCGGGGCAGCACGGCGTGGCCACTGCCACGGTCTGCGCCAAGTTTGGACTGAAATGCATCGTCTATATGGGTGCGCATGATGTGCGCCGTCAGGCACCAAACGTGTTCCGCATGCGCCTGCTTGGGGCCGAAGTGATTCCGGTGACATCAGGCCGCGGCACTCTGAAAGACGCGATGAACGACGCCCTGCGCGATTGGGTGACAAACGTGCGCGATACGTTTTATTGCATCGGCACCGTGGCCGGACCACACCCCTATCCGGCGATGGTCCGCGACTTCCAGTCGATCATCGGAAAGGAAGCCAAGGAGCAGATGATGAAGGCCGAGGGCCGTCTGCCCGACACAATCATTGCCGCCATCGGTGGTGGTTCGAACGCGATGGGCCTGTTCTATCCGTTCCTCGACGACAAATCGGTCAGCATCATCGGGGTCGAGGCGGGCGGCAAAGGTGTCGACGAAAAGATGGAGCATTGCGCCTCGCTAACCGGCGGCCGTCCGGGCGTATTACACGGCAACAGAACCTATCTGCTGCAGGATGACGACGGCCAGATCCTCGAAGGTTATTCGATTTCTGCCGGTCTCGACTATCCCGGCATCGGGCCGGAGCATTCCTGGCTGCATGAGGTCGGCCGCGCCCAATATGTCTCGATCACCGACAAGGAGGCGCTTGACGCGTTCCAGCTGTGCTGTGCCACCGAAGGCATCATTCCCGCGCTGGAACCCAGCCACGCCTTGGGCCACGTGATCAAGATCGCGCCTGATCTGCCCAAGGATCACATCATCTGCATGAACATGTGTGGCCGGGGCGACAAGGATATCTTTACTGTCGCCAAATACCTGGGCTTCGATATGTCCGACACCGAAGGCCGCGACGCGGATTGATCGGTCAAACCACGCGTAATACGCGACAAATGGAACTTCGGAACCGAGGTTCCGTTTGTTTTGTCCGGGCCGTTGCTGCCTTGCGAACCCGTGATGACTACACCGGTGCCCGTTGCGCGATCAGTATCGACAGGGGCACAATGTCCAGTGCCCGTTTGTGCGTGGCTTCCAGATTGACTCTGGGGGCACAGCCCTCGTCATAGGCTTGCAGGAACCGCGCGGCGCACAAACACCAGCTGTCGCCCGCTTTCAGCCCCGGAAAGTGGAACTCTGGCCGGGGCGTGCTCAGATCGTTGCCTACGTATTTGGAATAGGCCAGAAACTCGACCGTCATCACTGCACACACGGTATGGCTGCCATGGTCTTCGGTGCAGGTATTGCAGACACCATCCCTGAAAAAACCCGTCAGGGGATCATCCGAACACGGGGCCAGTTCGCCATCGAGAACGTTGATGCTTTCGCTTTTGATCATACGCCCAGTCTACAGGCTTTCAGCGATCTTGCGGAACATTTCGATATTTTCTTCGTTCACACCTTTGTCACGAAACTTGCGATCAGCTCCGGTAGTGACGATCACGACATCCCGCGCCTGATCGATATACAGGTATTGCCCGTAAACCCCACGTCCCAGAAACTCGCCTTCGTGTGCGCCGACGGGAATCCACCATTGATACCCATAGCCGATTTTTCCCGGTTCAGTGGGTGCGGTCGGAACTGTGGAGGCCTTGATCCATTCGGCGGGAACGATCTGCTGTCCGTTGTATTGCCCGTCTTGAAGGATCATCTGCCCGAATCGGGCAAAATCGCGAGTGGTAAAATTCAATCCGCCCAACACAAAGGCGGTGCCGGAACCATCGGTGATGTAATAGCCGTCATGTTCCAGCCCAAGCGGCGCGATGATCCTTTCAGCCATCAATTCGCCAATGCTGCGACCCGTTGCGCCCCGGATTACCATGCCGATGACATGGGTATCGATGGACACGTATTGCCAGGTCTCGCCCGGCTCTGCGAAGCGTTCCGTGAAGCTTGCCGTGAAATCGTCCAAAGTGCCGCCCAACGCCACCACGCGCCCCATCCGGTTGATGTCCGAGCTTTTGTCCAGATAGTCCTCATCAAACGTGACGCCGCTTGCCATATTCAGAACGTTGCGGATCGTGGTGCCGTCATAGGCGGTGTCGACCAGATCGGGCACGTATTTGGTAACCGGATCGTCGATCGAGGCAATGGCGCCTTCCTCCAGCAGAATGCCGAACAAGGCAGAGAGATAGCTTTTTGCAATTGACCAGGAAATTCGCCGGTCCTCGGCGCTGGTACCCAGATAATACTCTTCGAACCGCACCTTGCCGCCCTGCAGCACCAGCAGCGACGTCACCGCCCGTTCATCAATCCAATTCTCCGCGCCTTGCGGCAGTTCATATTCATCGCCATGAGGCAGCTCGACAGTCGGTCCGTCGCCGCGCGGCAAAGGCGCCGTCAGAAACGCCGCATCCATATGAGAGAAATTGTCAACGATTTTTTCCTCGGAGAACAGTGAATTCACCGCCATCAGCCGCAGAATTTCTTCCCGCTTCCAAAATCCCACGACTGTAGCCGCCAGAACGAGCGCCAGCAAAACGCGGCCTAGCCATTTTCCGATATTGCGCATCTCGAATTCTCCCTCAAGTGACCATTGCATCGCCATCTTGCGCGTGAGGCAATCGCAACGTTGCGGAAGGCAGGGAACTTACCTGAACTTGTTCAGCAGCCTTTGCATCGGTGACAAAGCTTCGTCCTGCTTTTCGTCCTGCGATTCGACTTGCTGCCGTGGATCGGTCTTTGGTTTGGGTGTCGTCGACGAGCGTGGCGGTGCAGAGCGCAGAGACACCGCATTCATGAACTTGCCGCCATCTTCTTCGGCCAGATGGTGCGCCCCGTCCGATACCCCACGCAGGACGTTCTCCAACCAGTCCTGATCGGCCTTGGCAAAATCGTGCAGGACATAGCCCGACACCAGTTCCTTGCGCCCCGGATGACCGATGCCCAGACGGACGCGGTCATAGGCCGCTCCGATATGGTCATGGATCGAGCGTAGGCCTTTGTGCCCTGCATGCCCGCCGCCTGCCTTGACCCGCACCTTGCCGGGAGCCAGATCCAGCTCGTCATGCAGCACGGTCACATCTGTCGAGTCCAGCTTGTAGAAACGCATGGCCTCGCCCACCGACTGGCCCGAACGGTTCATGTAAGTTTCCGGCTTGAGCAGAATGACCTTTTCGTTGCCCAGCCGCCCCTCGGCAATCTGGCCCTGAAACTTTGACTTCCACGGCCCGAAAGCATGATCCTCGGCAATGCGATCCACCGCCATGAAACCGATATTGTGCCGGTTCCGGGCGTATTTCTGTCCCGGATTTCCCAATCCGACAAAAAGTTTCATTCCGGCACCCCACATGATTGTCGTGTTTGCCGGTCTAGATGCCCCGAAATACGTCGAGAATCCAGATCGGAAGCAGGCCAAAAGAAAACGGGGCTCCAAAGGAGCCCCGTTTCACATTCCGGATCAGTGAGTTCCGGGTTTATTCTTCGTCTTCGCCGATGACTTCAACTTTATCAGCTGCGACCTCTTCACCGTCTTCTTCGTCATCGCTCGTCGACAGACCTGTCGGGGCCGAGATGTTGGCAATCACGAAGTCACGGCTGATGGTCGGCTTGGTGCCTTCGGGCAGATCAACCGACGAAATGGTGACCACGTCGTTGATGTTCAGTCCGGACAGATCGACGGTGATCTTTTCCGGAATGTCACCGGCGGTGCACACCAGCTCCACCTCGGGGCGAACAACGGTTAGCACGCCCCCCTTCTTGATGCCGGGTGCAGCACCTTCGTTGATGAATTCGACCGGGATGAACAGGTTGATCTTGGTGGTCCGGCGCAGACGCATCAGGTCGAGGTGCGTGGGCAGGTCCTTGACAACATCGCGCTGAACGTCGCGGCAGATCACGCGTACGTCGTCGTGGCCGTCGACCTTCAGGTTGAACAGGGTCGATTTGAAGCGGCCTGCTTTCAGCATCTTCAGCAGCTTGTTGAACGGGATGTTGATCGGCAGAGGCTCTTTGTCGCCACCGAATACAATGCCCGGAACCATGCCGTCGCGGCGTGCCTGACGAGCGGCGCCCTTGCCTGTCCCCGTCCGTTCCAGAGCTTCGAGATCAGGAATCTCACCAGCCATGTTAAATCTCCAATGTTAGGGCAGGGTGCCTCCAAGGCTGTCACCCCGCATGAAGCGCTGCCCATACAGCGGATTTGCGGATTTGAAAAGGGCGATTCGGGCCGAAAGCGCCAATTGGCGGCCATTTCTCCGCCGCGATCACTCCAGGGGGCGTAAATATCCCCCGGCTTCGCGCAGTCGATCATAAAGCGCGAAATCTCGGGCGTGTACCTTGCGCAAGCTTTGTTCGGCCTCGTCCGACAATGGCGTTGGAACAAAGGGCGAGACGTTGCGGACGGGAAATTCGATGTCTTCGTGAAACCGGTCAGAGAAAAATGTCTGAATCCGTTCGTGTTCGTCATAGTCGAACAGGTGGTGGACCGGGACGCTCTCATCTTTGAGCATCAGATAGTGGGATTGGTTGCGGATCGCGGCAAAAACGGGTTGCGGGTCTTGCGTCGTTCCAATGGCAAAGGATTCGAAGCTGATGTTCTTAAGAGTCCTTGGGTTTTCAGGGTCCGTCAACCGTGACCTATAGCGATACCAGCTTCGGATGTACTCGATTGGATCGCGCATCAAGGCCACGATTTCGGGTCGGGCACCGCTGAACTGGCGCAAAAACGGCGCGACGCTGTTTTGATATTGCGCGGCTGTCGTGTGTTTTCGCATGTTTGCAAAGACAATATCGGCATGAGGTCTCAGCGCCGCCTCAATGGCGGTCGTACCGGTTTTCGGCACTGCGAGAAACACGAGGTTCTGTTTCAGATAGACTTGCAGGACGGGTTGCCTTGTATTTTTTGCCGAATATCCTGTGGTTTATCCGGATTGTCAAAACAGGGGCAGGATCGCCAATCCGTCACGCCTGCCAGCGCCCACCGAAGTCCTCGGGTATCAGCAGGTTGTGGCGCCCAAGCGCCGCTACTGATTTTTCACCGCACAGCGCCATGGTCGTGTCCAGCTCCTTCCGGATCACTTCCAGCGCGGTGCTCACCCCTTTTTGGCCCATGGCGCCCAGACCATAGACGAAAGCCCGCCCGATATAGGTACCCCTAGCCCCCAAAGCCAAAGCCTTGAGCACGTCCTGGCCCGAGCGGATACCACTGTCCAGATGCACTTCGATATCGCTTCCGACTGCATCCATGATTTCCGGTAGAACGCGAATCGAACTCAATGCGCCATCCAACTGGCGTCCGCCATGGTTTGATACGACTATGGCATCGGCCCCGATCTTTGCGGCCATTTTGGCATCCTCGGCATCCAAGATACCCTTAAGGATCACCTTGCCGCCCCATTGCTCCATCAGCTTCTCGACCTTGCCCCAGTCGAGGCTTGGGTCGAATTGTTCCGCAGTCCACGCACCCAGTGACGAGGTGTCGGATATGCCGTGCACATGGCCCACGATGTTGCCAAACTCGCGCCGCTTGGCGCCCAGCATCTCGATACCCCATGCCCATTTCGTCATCAGGTTCGCGATGGTTTTCGCGGTCAGTTTCGGCGGAGCTGACAGGCCGTTCTTCAGATCCTTGTGCCGCTGACCGAGAATTTGCAGATCCAGCGTGATAACCAGCGCCGAGCATTTGGCATCCTTGGCCCGCTGGATCAGACGGCGGACATAGTCCTCGTCCTTCATCGTATAAAGCTGAAACCAGAAGGGCGTGGAGGTGTATTCGGCCACGTCCTCGATCGAGTTGATCGACATGGTGGACAGGGTGAATGGTACACCGAATTCTTCCGCTGCCTTTGCCGCCTTCATCTCGCCGTCTGCATGCTGCATCCCGGTTAACCCGACCGGAGCCAGTGCAACCGGCATCGTAACGTCCTGCCCGATCATCTGTGACGCGATGGATCGGCCCGACATGTCAACCGCCACGCGCTGGCGCAGCCGGATCTGCTCGAAATCCGAGGAGTTCTCTCGGAACGTCTGCTCTGTCCAGCTGCCACTTTCGGCATAGTCATAAAACATCCGTGGCACACGGCGCTCATAGATACGTCTAAGGTCGTCGATATTGGTGATGACGGGCATCCGTCCAAACTCCCGGTGAGGTGGTAAAAAGTTTTTACCAATTTATCTCTCCGCGCGCAATACACCCATGTGCGCAGGAATGACGCAGCATAAACGGCACGAATAAACAGACACCCGGCAAGGTGTCCGTACATGATTTATCAGTCAGAAAAATGCCGTGTCAGACCGAGTGCGCCCCGTCTGCCAGCGATTTGACGAACGCCAGTACGTCAGCAACTGGCTTTCCCGCCCCGATCTGGCCGACGATGGCAGAGCCCACAACTGCGCCATCCGCAATAGATGCGATTGCACGCGATTTTTCCGGCGTATTGATGCCAAAGCCGACGATAACCGGCAGGTCGGTCGCCGACTTGATCCGTGCCACTTCGGGGCCAACATCGCCAGCCTCGGCCTCGGCGGCACCGGTGATGCCTGTAATCGAAACGTAATAGACGAAACCGGAGGTGTTCTGCAGCACACGCGGCAGGCGCTTGTCGTCCGTGGTGGGGGTCGCAAGCCGAATGAAATTCAAACCGGCTTTTTGCGCGGGAATGCACAGCTCGTCATCTTCCTCGGGCGGAAGGTCCACGACGATCAGGCCGTCGATCCCGGCAGCCCTGGCTTTTTCCAGAAAGGCATCGACGCCGCAACTGTAGATCGGATTGTAATAACCCATGAGCACGATCGGCGTCGTATCGTCGGTTTCGCGAAAACTGCGCGCCAGCTCCAGCGTCTTGTCCAGCGTCATGCCGCCGTCCAGCGCCCGCTGACCAGCTGCCTGAATGGTCGGTCCGTCCGCCATTGGATCGGTAAAGGGAAGTCCCAGTTCGATCACATCGACGCCCGCACCCGGCAGCCCCTTGACCACCTGCAGCGAGGTTTCATAGTCGGGATCACCCGCCATGATATAGGCGACAAAGGCTTTCTTGCCCTCGGCTTTCAGGGCAGCGAATTTGGCGTCGATACGGGTCATCGGAAGTCCTTGCACTCGGGTTTCGACCTGATGTGCAGAAACTTGGCGGGAAAATCAATCCCGCCTTGGCCCGGAACGCCTAGAAAGATTTGTGAAACCGGATCAGGGCCGAGTTCACACCGGGATTGAAGTCGTTGGTACTGGCATTCGATTTGTGTGTGATGGCCAACGACAACCGATTGCCACTGTCAAAGCGGTAACCGACCGCAAACAGACTACGGATCTGGAATTCACCGCCCAGATCATTCAACTCGTCGGATTCCGAGAAGAATCCGGGCATCACGCTGCCTTCCAGAAACCAGTTGCTGTCGAAATCATAGATACCGTAAAGACCCACGCCGACATGAACATCGCCGTTTTCGTGAACCGACAACGCACCGCCCCAGCCCGCACCGAAATGCGTGGCTTGGTGAAAGGGTTTATGCTGATATTCTAAAGAGATTACACCCTGATCCAGGGATCGGCTGTCGGAAAAATCTGCATAACCGGCGCCAAATATCACAGATTGGGCCTGTGCCGCGCCAGCGCCGACGACCAGGAAGATTGAGACAACAAGAGATTTCATCCGCGTGTTCCGCTACTTATTACCTGTTTCAAGGTTAACTGATCATTACACCCTGTCAATTTCAATGTTCAAGGATGCACAATGCTTTCGCAACGTGTTGACCTGTCAAAACCCACACGCAATTTCTATCTGTGAATGTCAGCTTGCGCATTGTCCGGGACCCGCCTAAAAGCGCCCGTCGAATGGCATCAGGAGGCCGGTATGGGCTTTAAAATGGGAATCGTGGGGCTGCCTAACGTGGGCAAGTCGACCCTGTTCAACGCGCTGACGAAAACGGCTGCGGCGCAGGCGGCGAATTTCCCGTTCTGCACCATCGAACCCAATGTGGGCGATGTGGCGGTGCCGGATGACCGCCTGGACAATCTGGCGGCCATTGCCAAGTCGCGTCAGATCATCCCGACCCGGATGACCTTTGTCGACATTGCCGGTCTGGTGAAAGGCGCGTCGAAGGGCGAAGGGTTGGGCAACCAGTTTCTGGCCAACATTCGTGAAACCGACGCCATTGCCCATGTGCTGCGCTGCTTCGAAGATGGCGACGTGACCCATGTGGATGGCCGGGTCGACCCTGTGGCCGATGCCGAGACCATCGAAACCGAACTGATGCTGGCCGATCTCGAAAGCATCGAAAAACGACGTGCCAACCTGGTGCGCAAGCTCAAGGGCAACGACAAGGAAGCCCAGCAGCAGGATCGCCTGTTGGCAGCCGCGCAAGCGATGCTTGAAGACGGCAAGCCCGCCCGCATGGTCGAGGTCAGCGACGAAGACGCCAAGGCGTGGAAAACGCTGCAATTGCTGACCACCAAGCCGGTGCTTTATGTCTGCAACGTGTCCGAGGAAGAGGCCGCCGAAGGCAACGACTATTCACGAGCTGTGGCTGAAATGGCCGCGGCGCAAGGCAATGCGCATGTGATCATCTCGGCCAAGATCGAAGAAGAGATCAGCCTGCTGGAACCGGACGAGGCGGAAATGTTCCTGTCTGAGATGGGCCTGTCCGAGCCGGGTCTCGACCGCCTGATCCGCGCCGGATATGACCTGCTCAAGCTGGAAACCTATTTCACCGTCGGCCCGAAAGAGGCCCGCGCATGGACCATCCGAAAAGGTACCGCAGCGCCGCAGGCTGCCGGGGTCATTCATGGCGATTTCGAAAAAGGGTTCATCCGCGCCGAGACCATCGCTTTTGACGACTATATCGCCTGCAACGGCGAAACTGGCGCCAAGGATGCGGGCAAAATGCGGGCCGAGGGCAAGGGGTACATCGTCAAGGATGGCGATGTAATGCATTTCCTGTTCAATACCTAGACAAGAAACTGACGGACACTACCGCCACAATTCGCCTCGGCGCGGCGGGTTGCGGGTAGTTCTTGGCACTGACGCAAACTGTTTGACGACAGCGATTGGAACCAAACCAATGCGCTCCGGGCAGATTTGTGCTAGATAGCCAAATGTGACTTTGGATCAGATTATGAGGTCGGCAGTGACCATCAGGCGAGTAAAGCCGCGCTATTTTTTCATAGCGTTGGTGCCGGTGTGCATCTTTTTGATCAACAAGCTGATCACTGGTCAGTTGATGGCCACCGATTTGAACGTGCCGTCAAATATCCTGCAGGATGACCGCCCCTGGCTGGAGGGAGTAGGGCGATTCAGATTCCTCGCCACTTCTTGGTTCTTCGCATCCCTCGCAGTGCTTGCCGTGTCAATACTGGTCCGCACTCTGGCGCGCCCGACAGCGAGAGAGACAAGGATTTTGGCCGCAGGAACGGTTTTCGTCATATTCTTGTTGGCCATCATTCCACCCATTCAGCAAAACATGTCGCCTGACACGCCACGGGCCTACTACCGCCTTGGCGCCGCGTTTTTCGAAACGGCCCTGTCGCGAGGCACGCTGCCAGCGTGTCTGGAACCGGATGACAAATGGTTGCTCGGGCGGTGTGGCGAAGTACCGGTCATTTCCTTGTTCAATCGCGTGTTGGACATAATAACCGCACTTGCCGGTCTTGCGGTGGGTGCTCTGATCGTTGGAATGATCCTGTGCCTCGACACCTGCGAGGCCGACGACCTGGAACAGGAGGCTGCGCGGCTGGCCAAAAACATGCTTCAGATGCGGCATCAGCTGTACCTGTCCAGTTTGGTACTGACGTTCGGAATGCTTTTTGCAACCAGTTGGATGCATTGGCCGCTTCCGATGGTCGCAGATTCACACAGGGCGGCCTACGGGTCGGTGGTGTTGGCCTCGTCGCTGTTCACCGGAACCTATTTTTCCTTGCTTCTTCTCAGTTTCTACTTGCCCGTGGCCCTGATCTTGGATGGCTGGGTCAAGACCCTGACCGATAAGGCGGACCATTGTTCCAAGAGCGGAGAACAGCTCGATTTCGACGCCTGGAAAACGTCGCATGGACTGAAAGTGGGACTCAGCGAGCACTTGCGTTCGGGCTTTGCTTTGACCGCGCCAATTGTTGCAGCCTTTGCGGGTGGGATTTTTCCGGTGTCTCTGTGAAGTCTGACTAACGGCAAGCTTGGGGGTGTTTCTTTTGCCGCTCGATGGCGCATCCAAGTTCGAGCTTTGGACAATTGTGCCGGACGTTTCGAGGTGCGCCAAATCAACACTATGCTTGACGCACGCCCCAAAACTATTGGTATGCTAACAAACACCGGCCTATCGCAAGGGAGGAAGCGATGTCTGCCAAACTCGTCATCAGGAACATTGGCCTTATCCTGTCCGGCAAGATGGAGCACCCGATCTATGACGGCGACTGCCTGATCGCGGTCGACGGCAAAATCGCCGATTGGGGGTATGAGGCCGATCTCGATACCGAAGGCGCGGATACCGAAATCGATGCACATGGCGTGACGCTTGCACCGGGTCTGATCGACAGTCATGTGCACCCGGTCGTGGGTGACTATACCCCGCGCCAGCAACAGCTTCACTGGATCGACTCGACGTTGCATGGCGGGGTGACAACGCTGATCTCGGCGGGCGAGGTGCATATGCCGGGTCGGCCCAAGGATATCGTTGGCCTCAAGGCGATGGCGATTGCCTCGCAGCGCTGGTACGAGAATTTTCGTCCCTCGGGTGTCAAGGTGCACGCGGGCGCGCCGGTGATTGAACACGGCATGGTCGAACAGGATTTCAAGGAGATGGCGGACGCCGGCGTCAAACTGTTGGGTGAGGTGGGTCTGGGCACCGTCAAGGACGGTAAGACCGCCAGACAGATGGTCGACTGGGCGCGGAAATACGGCATCCAGTCCACGATCCATACCGGGGGGCCGTCGATCCCCGGCTCAGGCCTGATCGACGCGGATATGGTGTTGGAGACCGGAACGGACGTGATCGGACACATCAATGGCGGGCATTCCGCGCTGCCGGATGATCAGATCATGTGTTTGTGTGAAAACTGTACTGCAGGTCTTGAGATTGTACACAACGGCAACGAACGTGCTGCTTTGCTCACGCTCAACACGGCGCGTGAACTCAGGCAGATGGACCGGATCATTCTGGGCACCGACGGTCCTGCCGGATCGGGCGTCCAGCCGTTGGGAATTCTGCGCATGGTGGCGATGCTGTCGTCATTGGGCGACGTTCCGGCCGAAATCGCTTTCTGCTTTGCCAATGGCAATACGGCCCGCCAGCGTGAGCTGGACACTGGGTTGATTGAACGCGGCTATTGTGCGGATTTCGTGCTGATGGATCAGGCGCAGCACGCGCCGGGCAAGACCATCCTTGAATCGGTTCAACTGGGCAATTTGCCCGGCGTGGGCATGACCATCATTGATGGTGTCGTCCGTTCAGAGCGCAGCCGCAATACGCCGCCGGCAACACGACTGCCGCAAATTTTAGCCTGATTTCAGGCGATCTTGCGCAGCAGCCTGTTGAGGCTTCGCTGCTCGGAGGCAGTGAGCGGGGCCAATGTTTCGGCGGTGATCCGGCGGCCCACTTTTTGCATCCGTTCAACCAGAGCCGCGCCAACTGGAGATAGCGAAATAAGTGTACGCCGTTTGTCGGCAGGGTCGGGTTCGGTAAGCGTCAGGCCCTTGTCGCGTAACCGGTCCACGACACCCTTGATCGTCGCAACATCCATGGCCGCCAGACGTCCAAGGTGGTTCTGCGAGCACTTGCCCTTTTCCGAGATCCGCACCAGCGCCGCGAACTGCGTGGCGGTCAGCCCCTCGATCGTGTGGGCCTGAAAGATCGCCGCGTGACGCTGACTGGCCAGGCGCAGCAAATAGCCGACCTGATCGTCCAGAACATATGCCGTGTCGTCTGTTGCCATTTCACTTCTGCACTGGGTGCCGCCGGGTTCAATTCGTGCCGGTTCCAATATTCTTTCTAACGGTTTAACGCAACCCGTCCTTGCCTTCGGCCTCGCCTGCCGTCAACCCGCCAACGCGGGGCAGGGGGCGGCCGCTGTCGGTGACGGCGACGGCCACCATGATTTCGTTGGCACGAGGGGCGTCGTTCAGCCGGACCTCGATACCGTCGAAATGACTGCGGACATAGGCGGCGTCCTTGTGGCCCAGCGGCACGTCCAGCACTTGGCCCGGGCTGCCCATCTTTTTGGAGGATGGCACCAGCGCCGCACCCTTTTCGACCTCCTTGCGCAGGGGCGCGCCAAGCTTGGGATGCAGGATCGCGGCGGCATGTTCCAGCTCGCCATTCTCGCCAACCATCGCAGATTTTCCATAACTTTCAGCCTGTTGCGGGGCAATCCCCAGCGCCTCGACACAGCGGCGGCCCAGCAGTTCACCCAGTTCCGCGCCGGTTTCGATCAACTCGCTCAGGTCTTCCACGTAACGCCCGGCAAAGGGGTTTTCGATCACCGCGACGGCGACAGCCTTGCGTGTTGGTGGATTGATACCGCGCCCGGATTCAATGTGGGTTTCTTCGACATTTACGGCAATTTTGCGGATTTTTGTCATCTCAATCCATCCTCTCCCTTGATCTGCCAGGCTTCCAGCCCGCCTGAGCGGGAATGAATGCGCGGGCCGGTTGTCATTACCAGCGCAAAAGCCATCTCGTCGGCGCGTGGGGCGTCGTTGCAGCCGACCTCCATACTGTCGAAATGGCTGCGCACATAGGCGGCGTTGATATGGGTGATCGGGACATCGAGTCTTGCGCCTAACCCACTGACTTTCTTGGAAGAAGGGACGATTGCGTTGGCTTTCCCAAGCAGCTGGCGCATTGCATAGCCGCCGGGGGCGTGCCAGAGCGCGCCGTGTTCCAACTCGCCACCTTCGCCGATCAGCGAACCCTTGCCGTATCCTTCGACATTCCCGGGCCCGCCCAGCATGTCGATCAGCTTTTGCGCCATTTGCAGTCCGAGGGGTTTGAGATCTTCCATAAATCCTTGAATATCAGCTACATAACGCCCCGCAAACGGGTTCCTGATGATCGCCAGAACCGAGGCGCGGCGCAGCGGTGTGTCCGAGGCCGGGCCACCTTCGTGATAGATTTCCTCCAATGAGGATACGGTTTTCCGCAATTCAACTTTATGCAATTTCCAGAACCTCCTGCCGGGTTGCCGAGACCATTCCACAACTGCCCACCAGACGGGACTGATCGCGCAGGGTCAGGTGTGCGGCGCGCAATTTGTCCGTTTTGTACATGGTTTCAGCCACCTGTTGTCCGTTTTGTACAGCCTGGCAGACCTCGTTTTCGCTCAAATCGCCGCAGCCTGCCACTACCAAACGGTCCCCCAGATCGCTGTCGTCCTGCACCTGACTGGCGGGAACCCGACGGATGGCCGGGTGACCGGGCAGGTCAACCGCGTTGGCGATGAGGGTCGCTGCGACATCCGCCGAGGCCGCGTTGCGGGCGAGGACGGTGACGCTGTCGGCGATGCCGAAGGAAAGGCTGCGCCCACCGAGGCCCGAGGTGGCGAGACCGCCAATGCCATCAGACGCGTGAACGGTGATGCGGCCAAGGTTGCGCCCGTGCAGATCCTGCATCGCCATCGAAAAGCGCTCGTCTCCGGCCAGATGTATGGCGATGTCGCCGCCATTGTTGACATAGGCGCGGCGCAGGTCGGCGGCGGACAGCATCGCGCCCAGTACTTCGTCGGCGACGGCCCCGGCGACCGCGGCCATGCGGGTGACAAAACGGGCGCAGTGGGGAAGGGTCGCGGAATGCATCCTGCGGGCGGTTGGCCCCGAGGGTCCGGGCCTGTCCGGTGTCATGGGCGCACGCAGTGTTTCCAGTTCGTCCACCAGTTCCTGAAGAATGGTGTCGAACCGGGCGCGGGCGGCATCAAAGGCGCGGTCGCGTTCGCCGTCCGCGCCGATGATCAGGTCGATGGGGCCGTGCTGCAGGTGCAGCCGGGTTCCGCAAGGGAGTATGGCGGCAACCGGCCCCATGTCAGCGCGCCCACCGGAAATGCTTGCGGTCGGTCGGGTCGGTGTGATGTTCGTCGGGCGGCAGGACGCGGGCGTTTTCGGAGACGACCTGAGCGACCGGTTTCACCTCGCCCATATGCCCGCCAAGTGCGGCATAGTCGCTGATCCGCATGGTGAATTCGATGGGCGCGACCAAAGCGGGTGTCGGCACATAGCCGAAGGATTGCGTCGGCATGTCCAGCACGTCGACCATCACGGTGATGCCGCCACCGGGCCAGACATAGCTTTCGGCGCCGCCGCAGGTGACAAAGGCCAGCGCGTCCTTGACCGACTTGGTCAGGCGCACCGGGTTTTCGGTGACGCCGGCGCGCAGCGACCCGCCCGCGCCCCCCATGAACAGAACCGAACAGACAGAGGGTTCGCAGTTTTCGGCAATCAGGTCGGCCGAAGCTTTCAGCCGGTCGGGGATTTGCACCGGTTGCGGGGTGAGCGTGTCGTCAAGCTCGAAATAGGCATATTGCTCGCCCGTGGTGGACACCATCAGCAGGCGCAGGCCGGGCCAGGCGACCTCGGGCTTGAACTCGCCCAGGATCACCAGCGGGTCGGTGATGTCGGTGCCGCCCCAGCCGGTGCCGGGCTCGGCCACCTGGAAATAGCGGCCCGGTGTCGAGCGACGACCCTTGATGCGGATGCCCGTGTGCGGCACGTCAAGCATCCGGCCTGCCTGATGTTCGCTGAGCACGCCGGTGATGTGATCGTCGACCACGACCACTTCGTCCACATGGCCCGTCCATTGCTTGGCGAACATGCCGATGGCGGCAGAACCGCAGCCGACGCGCATCAGCTTTTCCTCGACCCCGTTGATGATGGGGGCTTTGCCGGCCTGAATCACAACGGTGGTTTCATGACCCGGCTCGCCGATGACCATTTCCACCGCTTCGCGGTTGCAGAGCTTCAGGAGGGCATCGCAGGTCACGCGGCCCTCTTTCTTGGAGCCGCCGGTCAGGTGTTCGACTCCGCCCAGCGACAGCATCTTGGAGCCGTATTCGCTGGTCATCACATGGCCGATGGGTTCGCCGTCGACCCGCACCTCATCGCGTTCGTGGCCGATATGGCGGTCGGTGTCGATCTTCACCTTGACCCCGCAATAGGAGAAGATGCCTTCGGTCACCACGGTGACCATGTCGACGCCTTCGACCTGCTGGCTGACGATGAAAGGGGCGGGTTTGTAGTCGGGATAGGTGGTGCCCGCGCCCACGGCGGTGACAAAGGGGCGGTGACCCTGCAGGATGTCGCCATCCCAGTCGCCGGGGGTGCCGCCCTCCATGAAGGGCACCAGTTTCTGGTTGGTGTGTTCGATCACGGTCAGCGCGTCGAGGCGCACCAGCTCGCCGCCGTGGTTGGCATAGCGGTCGCAGGCGCCCGAACGCCCGTCGGCGATGTAGCAGAGTACCGGGCAGGCGTCGCAGCGGATTTTCTCGGGTTTGACGCGTTCAGTGGCCATTGGCGTGGTCTTTCAATGCTTCGCGCAGGCGCGATGGCGTGGCGGGCCCCTGATAGAGGCGCACCCCGCAGGCATCCTTGATCGCGTTCAGGATTGCGGGCGCGGTGGGGATCAGGGCGTGTTCGCCCAGCCCCTTGGCGCCATAGGGGCCGTGCGCGTCAGGTTCTTCGATGATCAGGGTTTCGACCGGGGGCATGTCGCCGATCGTGGGGATCAGGTAGTCGTGCAGGTTCTCGGTGCGGCCGGGAATGTATTCTTCCATCAGGGCCATGCCCAGACCCTGTGCGATGCCGCCTTCGACCTGGCCCTCGACCATCATCGGGTTGATGGCGCGGCCCACGTCATGCGCGGCGGTGAAGCGCAGAGGTTTGACGGTGCCCATTCGGGTGTCGACCTCGACCACCACCAGATGCGCGGCATAGCCGAACTGGGCATAGGGGATGCCCTGGCCGTTTTCGTCAAGCGGTTTGGTGGGCGGATCATAGGTCTCTTCGGCGCGCAGGACGTAACCTTGGGCATCGGCGGGCAGGGGGGCGAGATCGATCTCGTGGGTGCGGTCGCCGTCGGTGATCTGCAGGGTCGGGCCGGTGAGGGTCAGTTCTGCCTCGGGGCTGGCGTTGACGCGCGACAGGATCTCCGCGCGCAGGGCTTCGCCCGCCAGCTGCGCGGCCTTGCCGGTGACGTAGGTCTGGCGCGAGGCCGAGGTTTTGCCGGCGTCGGGCGTGACGTCGGTGTCGGGGCCGATCAGGGTCAGCTGCGTGGTGGGCAGGCCAAGTGCGGTGGCGAAGATCTGGGCGATGACGGTGTTTGCGCCCTGCCCGATATCGGCCGCGCCCTGGTGCAGAACCAGCGTGCCGTCGGCGCGGATGCCGCCCTTGATGGTCGAGGGGTTGGGCAGCGAGGTGTTGCCGCAGCCGTACCACCCGGCGGCGATGCCGACACCGCGTTTGAGGGTCCGGTTTTCCGCGTTGAAGGCGGTGGCCTGTTCGCGTTCGGTTTTCCACGCGGGCCGCAGCGCTTTTAGGCAGGGACGGATGCCGACGCCCTGATCGAAGACCTGACCGCAGATTGTCGGTACGCCGTTTTCCAGCGCGTTCGAGATGCGGAATTCCAGCCGGTCGATGCCCAGCCTGTCGGCCAGTTCGTCGAACAGGCTTTCCTGTGCCAGCGCCGATTGAGGAACCCCGAAGCCGCGGAAGGCGCCGGAGGGGGCGCAGTGGGTGTGGATGCCCTTGGCCTCGGCCCGGTAGTCGGTGAACCGGTAGGGGCCGGAGGCGTGGACAGGCACGCGGTTGGCGACGGTCGGCCCCCAGCTGGAATAGGCGCCGGTGTTGAAAAGACCGTCAAAGGTCATGCCGCACAGCTTGCCATCCTTGGTGGCGCCGATGCGCAGGCGCATGTCCGAGGGGTGGCGCTTGGTGGTCGATTGCATCGACTCGGTGCGGGAATAGGTCAGGCGCACCGGCTGGCCGGTCTTGAGGGCGGCGATGGCGAGATAGGGCTGCACCGAGATATCCAGCTTGGCCCCGAACCCGCCGCCGGTGGCGGTGGGAACGATGCGGATCTGGTCGCGCTCCATGGCGAGGATGTCGGCAAGGCTTTCGAGATCCATCACCGGGGCCTGGGTGCAGGCGTGGACATGCACGCGCCCGTCCACGACCTGGGCAAACCCGGCCTCGGGTTCGATATAGGCGTGTTCGACAAAACCCGAGCGGAAGCGGCCCTGGACCACGATATCGGCGCGGGCCAGCGCCGCCTCGGCATCGCCATGTTTGACGAAGCCCGAGGTCATGACATTGCCCGCGCGGTCAGGGTGCAGCAGGGGGGCGCCCCTGGCCATCGCCTCGGCCATGTCCGTGGTCGCGGGCAGTTCCGTCCACGTTACCGGGAAGCTGCGCGGATCGAAGGTGGCGATGGTGTCGGGTGTTCCGACGATGGCGGCCACGGCCTCGCCCCGGAACCGGGTCTCGCCGGTGGCGAATACGGGCTGGTCGACAAAGCCCGGAATGGTGCCGAAGAGGTTGCGCCCCGGCACATCCGCCGCCGTCAGCACCGCGGCGATGCCCGGAGTGGCGGCAAAGGCGTCGAGGTCGCCAAATTCGAAGGCGTCACGGTGATGGGGAGAGCGGATCACGTACAGTTCGAGCGTGCCCGCCGGGGCCACATCGTCGCCGAAGGCTTCGGTGCCCGCGACCTTGGGCAGCCCGTCGAGGCGGGGGATGGCCGCGCCGATATGGTCGTCGTGGTATTCGCGCCTGATCGGCTCACGATAGGTCTGCACCACCGCATCGATGATCTTGCGATAGCCGGTGCAGCGGCACAGGACGCCGCCGAGCGCATCCTTGACCTCGTTCTCTTCCGGTCGCAGGTCGCGGCGCAGAAGGGCGGTGGCCGAGACCAGCATGCCGGGTGTGCAGATACCGCACTGCGCCGCGCCGTGGGCGTGGAAGCTGTCGGCAAGGCGCTGGGTTACCGGCTCGTTCCGGGTCAGGCCGGTGAGGGTTTCGACCGTTTGTCCCGCCGCCTGATGCGTGGGCGTGAGGCAGGCACAGACGGCCTCGCCATCGACAAGCACGGTGCAGGCCCCGCAATCGCCGGCGTTGCAGCCGATCTTGACGTCGCGTGCCGACAGGCGTTCGCGCAGTGTCTCGGACAGGCGTTCCCCCAGTCGGGGGCGCACGGCAACGGATTCGCCGTTCAGCCTGAACTGGATCAGTGCGTCATCAACCCGACCGTCCATCGGAACCTCCGGCCTTGTGAATTGCGCGCAGGATCTGTTCGGCCACCGCATCCGCGCGATAGGCTGCGCTGCCGCGGATGTCGTCGATCGGGGTGAGCGGGGCGAGGTGGGTGTCGCGCACATCCACCTCGGCAATCGTCTTGCCGGTCAATTCCTGTTCCAGCGCGGTCAGGCGCTGCGCCACGGGCGAGCAGGCGCCGACCGCGATGCGGGCCTCGGCAATCCTGTTGTCGTCATCCAGCGCGATCAGGGCCGCGGTCATGGTGATCGAGATCACCAGATAGCGCCGCGCGCCCAGCTTTTCGAAACTGCCGGTGGCGTTGTCGGGCGGGGCGGGGATCAGCACCGCCGTCACCATCTCGCCCGGTTCGAGCGCGGTTGCGCGGACACCGGTGATGAAGTCGGACAGGGGCAGGCTGCGGGTCGCCCGGATCGAGGTGATCTCGACCTGCGCGTCGAGCGTCAGCAGGGGTGGCACGCCGTCGGCGGCAGGTGAAGCGTTGCAGAGGTTGCCCGCGACGGTTCCGGCGTTCTGAATCTGGATGCTGCCCACCTCGCGCGCGGCCGCCTGCAGGCCGGCAAAGGCGGGGGGCAGTTGCAAGCGGGTGATATCGCTCCACCGTGTGGCCGCGCCGATGCGCCAGTGGCCATCTTCGCGCCGGATGCCGCGCAGGCCCCCGATGCGGGTGATGTCGAGAAGGTCGGTCTGCAACGCGCCCTGCGGCTTGGACGGATAGAAATCGGTGCCGCCCGCAACGATTCTGGCCCCGCCAGCGGCCAGGGCATCAAGTGCTTCGCTAAGTTCAGTCGGTGCGAGATACCTCAAACAGCCGCCCCTCCCCGGATGCCCATTCTTGTTTGTGTACGAATGATATTGAAGGATTGCGATTCGAGTCAATGATGTGCGGGCTGCCGCCCGTCACGTTTGTGCGGGCGGGCGGCTCATCCGTGCGCGCCATATCTTCATCAGGTCGTCGAACCGGGGGTCCTGGCGCAGGGGGGCCAGATCGGGGTCTTCGGTGGCCCATTTCATCATCCGGATCGGCCGGCCCTCCATGATCGATTTCCTGAGATACGCGAGGGCGTTGTCGCGATCCCCGAGCATCGAATAAGCGCAGGCGATGTTGTAGGTCGAGCGCGGATCGGCGGGGGCGACATCAACGGCCTTTTGCAGCCAGTCCAGCGCCCTGTCGCGATCACCGAGATGGATCAGGGCGAACGCGCCGATATAGGCGGCGTGCACATTGCGGTCGTCATATTCGAACAGCCTGCTGGCGATCGAGAAAGTCTCGTGCGCGAGGGTCAGCATTCTGTCCCTGTGGCCAAGTTCCTTCCACAGGGTCATCAGCATCATCTTGGATTGCAGATCGTCGCCCCGCACCCTGGCGGCCTTGTGGAACAGGTCTGCCGCGGCCTCGAAATCATTGTGGACCACATGGAACATGCCGAAGTTCCAGAATGCCTCGTACAGCATGGGGTCGATTTCAAGCGCGGTGTTGAATTCGCGGATTGCGCCAGCGGCGTCGTCCTTGAGCATCAACACGAAGGCGAGTGAAGCGTGGGCCTCGGCCATGCCCGGCGCGACCTCGAGCGCGCGGCGGCTGTTGGCTTCGGCGGTATCGAGCATCTCGGGTTCGGACGAGTAGAAATGGTAATAGGTCGCGTCGCAGTCGGACAGGCCGGTCAGCGCGATTGCATAGCCGGGGTCCAGCTCTACCGCCCTGAGGAACAGCTTGCGGGCATTTTCGAGGTTGTCACGGCTCATGCTGTGCATCAGTTGCCGACCCTGAAGATAGCAGTCATAGGCCTGAAGGTTGCGCGTGGGCACGCGTTCGATGGCCTTTTTCTCTTTCGGGGCGATGACGATTTTCAGGGCGTCGACGATGTTGCGGGTGATTTCGTCCTGCACCTCGAACACGTCGGTGAGGTCGCGGTCATAGCGTTCGGCCCACAAATGGCCGCCGGTCTGGCCGTCGATCAACTGGGCCGTCACCCGCACCCGGTTGCCCGACTTGCGAACGCTGCCTTCGAGGATGAACATCGCGTCCAGATCGGAGCTGATCTGGCGGACGTTCACCGACTGGCCCTTGTAGGCAAAGGTCGAGTTGCGGGCGACGACGAACAATCGCGAGATCCTGGACAGGTCGGTGATGATGTCCTCGGCGATGCCGTCCGAAAAATATTCCTGTTCGGTATCGCCGCTCATGTTCGAAAACGGCAGCACTGCGATGGAGTAGCGTTCGGGGGTGGCGGGCGCAGTGGAGTGCGGCGCGGGTGATCCGGAGGCGATCTGGAACACATGAACCGGCTTGGCGATGTTTTTCAGCTGTTTCAGCCCCAGGTCGCGGAAGGCGCAGTCGACCTTGCCGACAACCATATCGTGGGCGGGACCCGAAAGGTAGATGCTGCCCGGTTCCGACAGGCTTTCCAGCCGGGCCGCAACATTGACCCCGTCGCCATAGATGTCGTCGCCATCGACGATCACATCGCCGAGGTTGATGCCGATGCGCAGGGCGAACGCGTCGTCGATGAGCGACAGGGTCTGCTGGATCGCCAGCGCGCATTCCACCGCGTCCACGACCGAGGTGAACTCGGCGAGAAATCCGTCGCCCACGAGTTTGACGATGCGACCGTTGCGGCGGGTGATCTGGGGGTCGAAATGGTCGGCATGATGCTGCTTGAGCGCGGCAAGCGTTCCGGCCTCGTCCGAGGCCATCAGGGCGGAAAACCCCACCACATCCGCAATCATGATCGCTGCAAGCCGGCGCGTCACCTTGTTTCCCCCTTCTTCGTACGATCATACGACGTCCGCGGAAGGGGCGGAACTGCTTATCTGAGCGCCGGTTCGTCGTTTAGCGAGGAAAGCCGTGCTGGCGGATCTCGGCGGATCATCGGTTTAAAACCGGCGCTCGGTATCGCGCGTCAGGGTATAGGTCTGGCGCCAGATCTTTTCGAACAGCGGCAGGGATCGGGTGCGATAGACCTCGTTTGCCTGCAGGTCTTGCCCGGATTTGAGCAGGTCGGCGACCAGCAGGCACAACGCTATAGCCTCTTCCAGATCCAGGATGATGGGCTGGAGTTGGGAGGCGAATTCCGGTGAAAACTCACCGCGCCGGATGCGGGCCTTCAACTGGTTCAGATCGGCCTGAACGATTTGTCTGGGAACGCCGGACAGCGAATCCAGTTCCGATCCTTCCTTGGTCACGGGTGTGACCCAGCCGCCATGCACCGCAATGAGCGCCTGGGATTGCAGGTGGTACAGGTGGCGCGAGTCGTGTTCGAGTTTGACGATGGTCCTGTATTGCAACAGAAGATCGGCATCCGGATCGGTCTTGTTGGCGGTGTTGTTGGCCCAGGCAGAAGACAGGAACAGGGTCAGGACCGTTATTGCCGAAAGAAAACACCTGCGCGTCATCGATTACCCCCTCGATTGCGGCCATCCTATCATTTTCGGGCATTTTTTGCCATTTCTCAGCGATTTGGGTCGGCGCGGCCGAATATGCCGGGACTTGGAGGTTTTTCAGAAACATTGGTTGGTAGGGCTTGGTGTTCTCATGGGCCGCTCAGCCAGACTGCGCATGATAGCAACGCCGGGTTTCCGTGTTAGAGTCGGCGGAACTTCGCAGATGCCCGTGCCCTGAATTGTCCGGATTTCACGTATATGATAGCGAAACGATATCGGGACGGCGCAATGTCGGCAATCAGTCTGCCTTGTGCCCGCCCCCAAAGAATAAAAGCACAAACCGAAGGTTCGGGTGTTTCGACCACAGTTCTGACAGGCGGTATCAAAACTGTCTGGCAATGGTTCCTGAGTAAGATTTTACCGACGCGGTCGACGTTCCTGCCTTTGTCCCTGATCGCAGCAGTGTCTTATGGCAAGGGATCGCAAAAGATGTTGATGGCACGTCAGCTGGCGGATGTCGAAGACCTGTATCGGCGGGAACGGGAGTTGCGCCTGATCTTTGTCTCGCAACAACGCGACCCCCTTTTGCTGGGCCTTATGATTGCAATGTGGGGCATGCTCGGGCTCATTGTCCTGCGTATTGCCGACTATCATTTTTCGGTGCTGGCCAAAGCCGCGTTTCTTTGGGAATTCATCCTGTCGATTTGTTAGGCCTCGGACAGGTATCGTGTTCTGCCGGAGCCACTGCGAGGGCTTACACTTGGTGCGTCGGGCGGTATGTTGATGTACCCGCACTTTGGACCAAGGACCGCTCATGATCGAATTGCGAGACCTGCAACTGCTGAGTGCCCTTGCGCGGCATCGCCATTTTGCCAAGGCGGCCGAGGAATGCGGGATCTCTCAGCCCGCGTTCTCGATGCGCATCCGCAATCTGGAGGAGCGGCTGGGCATCACCATCGTGCGCCGGGCCAACCGGTTTCAGGGTCTGACCGACGAGGGTGAGATGATCGTGCGCCGGGCGCGGCGCATTCTGGGCGACACCAAGGCGCTGGAACAGGAGGTCGCGTCGATCCGGGGCGAGATTTCCGGTTCGTTGATTTTGGGCGTGATCCCGACGGCGCTGGCTTTTACCGGGCGGCTGGTGCGGCGGCTGCATCAGGCGCATCCAAAGATCGTGGCGCGGATCGACTCGATGTCCTCGACCGCGATCCAGCAGGGGCTGGACGAGGGGACAATCGATGCGGGCATCACCTATGGCGACAGCATCGGCACCGATCTGCGCCATGTGCAGCCGCTTTACGAGGAAAGCTATGTGCTGTTGGTGCCAGCGCATATGACCGACGAAACCGGGCCGATCCCGTGGGCGCGGGTGGCCGAGTTTCCGCTGTGCCTGCTGGAACCGCAGATGCAGAACCGTCGCATCCTCGACCGGATTTTTGCCGAGCTGGGCCTGCATCCGCGCGTGGTGGCCGAGACCAGCGGCTTTACCGCCGCCATGGTCATGGCGCGCGAGGGGCTGGCGGCGGCGGTGGTACCGCGCGTGCTGATCCGGGCGCTGGGCGACCCGGAGGGCACAAAGGTGCTGCCGCTGGTCGAACCCGAGGTGTCGAAACCGATCTGTCTGGCAACGCTGGAACGCGATCCGGAACTGCCGACGGTGGCGGCGCTGCGGCGGGTGGTGACCTCTTTACGGTGATAATTTGTCGTTATCGTGCGATTGAGATTTGCGATTTGACGATATGATGAGCTGATGAGAGACCGGGGCGTCAGTCGGAGGGCATCATGGCACCATTGGATACCAAGCCAGCAGGCGCGCCAAGGGGCGTCTGGAAGTCAGGTAAAGGCAAGGGGCGGCGCACGCCCAAGGGCCGTCAGTTCACGGATGAGGCACAGGCCGAGATTGCGCGCCTGCTGGGCGACCGCCCGCGCCGCCGCGATCTGCTTATTGAATTCCTTCACTTAATTCAGGATGCCCACGGCCATATCAGTTCCGATCATATTGCCGCGCTGGCGGTGGAAATGCGGATCGGTCAGGCCGAGATCTATGAGACCGCGACCTTCTATGCCCATTTCGACGTGGTCAAGGAAGGCGAGACGCCGCCGCCCGCGCTGACCATCCGGATGTGCGATTCCCTGTCCTGCGAGATGGCTGGCGCCCAGCAGTTGCAGAAGGCGCTGGAGGACGGGCTGGACCGGTCACAAGTGCGTGTGCTGCGCGCGCCCTGCATGGGCAGGTGCGACACCGCGCCGGTGCTGGAGATCGGCCACAACCATATCGATCACGCGACCCCCGAAAAGGTGCAGGCCGCGATTGCCGCGGGTGACACCCATGCACATCTGCCCGAATACGAGAATTTTGCCACCTATGAGGCAAACGGCGGTTACGCCAAGCTGAAAGAGCTGCGCGACGGCGGCAACTGGGAAGAGGTACAGGAAACGGTTCTGGCCTCGGGCCTGCGTGGTCTGGGCGGCGCTGGTTTTCCGTCTGGCAAGAAATGGGGCTTTGTTCGCATGAACGAAGGGCCGCGCTATCTGGCCGTGAACGGGGACGAGGGCGAGCCGGGTACGTTCAAGGACCGCTACTATCTTGAGCGCACGCCGCATGTCTTTCTGGAAGGGATGCTGATCGCCGCCTGGGCGGTCGAGGCCGAGACCTGCTTTATCTACATGCGCGACGAATATCCGGCGGTACTGGAGATTCTGGCAAAAGAGATTGCCGCGCTGGAACAGGCCGGGATCGTTGCCAAGGGTTACATCGACCTGCGCCGAGGCGCTGGCGCTTATATCTGCGGCGAAGAATCCGCGATGATCGAGTCGATCGAGGGCAAGAAGGGCCTGCCGCGTCACCGCCCGCCATTCGTGGCGCAGGTCGGGGTCTTTGACCGTCCGACACTGGTTCACAATGTCGAGACGCTTTATTGGGTGTCGAAGATCTGCCGCGAGGGGCCGCAGATCCTGAACTCGGTTGAAAAGAATGGCCGCAAAGGGCTGCGCAGCTATTCGGTCTCGGGCCGGGTGGCGAAGCCGGGTGTATACCTGCTGCCTGCAGGGTCGACCATTCTGGACGTGATTGATGCCGCCGGGGGCATGGCCGAGGGCCATGTGTTCAAGGCGTATCAGCCGGGCGGGCCGTCGTCGGGTCTGTTGCCTGCAAGCATTGACGACGTCCCGCTCGACTTTGACACGCTGCAGCCGCTTGGCACCTTTATCGGGTCTGCCGCCGTGGTGGTTCTGTCCGATCAGGACACCGCGCGGGATGCGGCGCTGAACATGCTGCGGTTCTTCGAGGATGAAAGCTGTGGCCAGTGCACGCCCTGCCGGGCGGGCTGTGAAAAGGCGGTCAAGCTGATGCAGGCCGACAAGTGGGATCAGGATCTGCTGGAGGACCTGTGTCAGGTGATGGCCGATGCCTCGATCTGCGGTCTGGGGCAGGCGGCCCCGAACCCGATCCGTCTGGTCATGAAACATTTTGCCGACGAAATCTGAGGGGAGACAGAGCCATGCTTGACGCAAGCCCAACCAAGACCGTCACCTTCAGCCTGAACGGCGATGACGTCACCGTGCCCGAGGGCACCACGATCTGGGAAGCGGCCAATGGCCGGGGCCTGGTGATTCCGCACCTGTGCCACAAGCCTGCACCGGGATATCGGCCCGATGGCAACTGCCGCGCCTGCATGGTCGAGGTGGAGGGCGAGCGCACGCTGGTCGCCTCGTGCATCCGGCCTGCGGCGGACGGTATGATTGTGAAGACCGACAGTGACCGCGCCGAGAAATCGCGTGCGATGGTGATGGAACTGTTGGTTGCCGACCAGCCCGAGCAGCCGCATGACGTATCCAGCCATTTTTGGGATATGGCCAGGCTGAACGAGGTCTCGGGCAGCCGCTTTCCTGCGAAAGAGGCCGAGAAAATCCCGCTGCTGGATGACAGCCACGTCGCGATGCGTGTCAATCTGGACGCCTGCATCAACTGCAACCTCTGCGTCCGCGCCTGCCGCGAAGTGCAGGTCAACGACGTGATTGGCATGGCCGGTCGCGGCCATACGGCGCAGGTGGTGTTCGACCAGAACGACCCGATGGGTGCTTCGACCTGTGTTGCTTGTGGCGAATGCGTTCAGGCCTGCCCGACCGGCGCGCTGATGCCCGCCACCGTGCTGGATGACCAGCAGCGCGGCGACAGCAAGGATTACGATTCCGAGACCGAAAGCGTCTGCCCGTTCTGCGGTGTGGGCTGCAAGGTGTCGCTGAAGGTCAAGGACGGCAAGGTCAAATATGTCGAGGGCATCAACGGTCCCGCAAACGAGGGCCGCCTGTGCGTCAAGGGTCGCTTTGGCTTTGACTACATCCACCACCCGCACCGTCTGACCAAGCCGCTGATCCGGCGCGAGGATGCGCCCGCCAAGGGGCTGAATGTCGATCCGGGCGACCTGTCGACCCATTTCCGCGAAGCGACGTGGGAAGAGGCGATGGATCTGGCCGCGACCAGGCTGATGGCCCTGCGCGCCGAAGACCCACGTTCGGTTGCCGGTTTCGGCTCGGCCAAATGCACCAACGAAGAGGCGTATCTGTTCCAGAAATTCATCCGTCAGGGTTTCCGCCACAACAACGTCGACCACTGCACCCGTCTGTGCCATGCGTCGTCTGTGGCGGCCCTGATCGAGAATGTGGGTTCGGGCGCGGTGACGGCGACCTTCAACGAGATCGAGAACGCCGATGTGGCGATTATCATCGGCTCGAACCCGATCGAGAACCACCCCGTCGCGGCGACCTATTTCAAGCAGTTCGCCAAGCGTGGCGGCAAGCTGATCGTGATGGACCCGCGCGGCGTCGGCATGCGCAAGTTTGCCACCGAGATGCTGCAGTTCCGCCCCGGTGCCGACGTCTCGATGCTGAACGCGATCATGAACGTGATCGTCGAGGAAGAGCTGTACGACAGCCAGTACATCCACCGCTGGACCGAGAACTGGGAGGCCGAGAAGGAACATCTGCGCGCCTTCACCCCCGAGAAGATGTCCGAGATTTGCGGCATCGAGCCCGATCAGCTGCGCCGCGTCGCGCGCATCTTTGCAGGCGCCAAGGCCGGTCTGATCTTTTGGGGCATGGGCGTCAGCCAGCATATCCACGGCACCGACAACTCGCGTTGCCTGATCAGCCTTGCGCTGATGACCGGCAACGTGGGCAAGCCGGGCGCCGGTCTGCACCCGCTGCGGGGCCAGAACAATGTACAGGGCGCATCCGATGCGGGCCTGATCCCGATGTTCCTGCCGGATTACCAGTCGGTGACCGATGACGGCATCCGCGCCAGGTTCAACAGCGTGTGGAACTCGGAGGACTTCTCGAACGAGAAGGGCCTGACCGTGACCGAGATCATCGATCACGCTTATGCGGGCAAGATCCGGGGCATGTACATTCAGGGTGAAAACCCCGCCATGTCCGACCCCGACGCGGGCCACGCGCGCGAGGCGCTGGCCAAGCTGGACCTGATGATCGTGCAGGATATCTTCCTGACCGAGACGGCGAACTATGCCGACATCATCCTGCCCGCCTCGGCGCTTTACGAAAAGAATGGCACGGTGTCGAACACCAACCGTCAGGTGCAGCGGGTGCGCCCCGCCGTACCGCCGCCGGGCGAGGCGCGCGAGGACTGGAAAATCACCGTCGAACTGGCGCAGCGCATCGGGTTGAACTGGGATTACACCGACGTGTCGCAGGTGTTCGACGAGATGAAGCTGACGATGAAGTCGCTCAACAACATCACTTGGGAGCGACTGAAGACCGAAACCATCACCTATCCGTCGCTCAGCGAGACCGATCCGGGTCAGGCGATCGTGTTCGGCGACGGCTTCCCGCGCCCCGAGGGCCGCGCCCGGTTCACACCCGCCAGTGTGATCCCGCCCGACGAGGCGCCGGACGCGGATTATCCGATGATCGCCACGACGGGGCGCCAGCTGGAACATTGGCACACCGGGTCGATGACCCGCCGGTCGCTGGTGCTGGACGCGGTCGAGCCCGAGGCCAACTGTTCGATGAACCCGCGTACGCTCAAGCTGATGGGGATCGAGCCGGGCGAGATGGTGCGCCTGACCACCCGGCGCGGATCCATCGAGATCATGGTGCGCGCCGACCGGGCCATTGCCGAGGACATGGTGTTCATCCCCTTCGCCTATGTCGAGGCGGCGGCGAACATCCTGACCAACCCGGCCATCGACCCCTATGGCAAGATCCCCGAGTTCAAGTTCTCGGCGATCCGGGTCGAAAAGATCGAGGCTATCGCGGCGGAATAACTCTCCTCCTCCTGCCGCGTGACGGGCGGTCCCTTCGGGGGCCGTCCTTTTTTGTTCGGCCATGTGCCGACTTTCAGGTTTGCGGTTTTCTGGTTCGTCAAACCAACGCGGTTTTCCCCCTTGGCGCTTTATGCGGGCATCGGTCAGGAGCGCGTCGGGAATCCAGCAACGAGTCAGATGCCCACAAAGCACGGCCGAAGCCATCCGCAAACACGTGCGGGGCGTTTGTTCTGAGGCAAAAACAGGAACTCGGCAGGACACCTGTGAGGTCGCCCAACCTTCACTTTGCCCAAAGATGAGGATGATAACGATGGCAATTGCATCCGGAACAAAAACTAAACCGTGACCTGGCAAATTGGCCCGGAACAGCCCCGGGGGTCAGCAACAATTACAGAGACTGCTGTCCCGCAAGACCGGCGCCACAACTGCGCAGATTCAGAACGCCTTTGGCTGGCAGCCACATTCTGCGCGCGCGGCGATTTCGATGATGTGCAGGATGTGACAAACCGTTGAGCGATCAGGATATGACAAAGGAACGGTCTACCAGATCCCTGAACGGGAAGAGTGTATCCCACCTTGTATCTCATCTGTCGGACGACTGAGATACACAGCCGGAGAAAGGGGAGGATTTCCCCTTGTTTTGCGGGTCTTTCAGAGAAAGTGGCTGGGGTGGTAGGATTCGAACCTACGGTACGCGGTACCAAAAACCGTTGCCTTACCACTTGGCTACACCCCAACGGTGAGCGGCTATCTACGACTCTTGTTGGCGGGGTTCAAGGCCCATTTCGCAAAAAATGTGAGCCTTGGCATTCATTTTTTCGGGTGCTCATTCCGCGGTTTTCAAAAGCACCGCACCGGTGCGTTTTCCGGCCTCGACCGCCTCATGCGCAAGCTGGCAATCGGCGAGGCCGTGGATGGATTGGACGGGGCAGCGAAGGGCATTTGCGTTCAGCGCGCCGGTCAGTTTCGCAATGGCCGCGGCGCGTAGGGCTGGCGGCAGAAGATAGATCAGCGTCATCTCAAGCGTGACCGCTTTGAACATCAGTGGATAGAACGGCAGGGTGGGCGACATCTGCGCCGCCGAGCCATAGGCGTTGATGCGGCCGTTCTCGGCAATGACCTCGGTGTCCGTCCGGAGGTTGAGGCCGAATTCGACCTCGACGATCCGGTCCACGGACCGGCCGCCATTGGCGGACAGAATCTGTTGCGGCAGATCGGGGTCCGAATAGTCGACGACGGCATCCGCCCCGGCGTCACGCACGCGGTCGAAACTGGCGGGCGCGGCGGTGGCGATCACCTTGGCGCCGCCCCATTTGGCAAGCTGCACCGCGAGATAGCCAACGGTGCCTGCGCCGCCCTGAACAAGAACGGTCTGCCCCGCCACGTCGCCGCCGGAAAACACCGTGTGACATGCGGTGAGGCCCGGAATGCCCAGAACCGCCCCGGTTTCCAGCGACACTGCATCGGGCAAGCGCACCGCCTGTTCCGTGGGCAGCGCGATCTGCTGGGCAGCGGTGCCGAAAGCGCGTTGCCACTGGCCGTTCCAGATCCACACGCGCTCGCCGATGCGGGCCTGCGGCATGCCGTCACCTACGGCGGAAATCACTCCTGCGCCATCACTGTGCGGAATTATGACGGGAAAGGGCGGCCTGGTGATGCCGGGCCGGGCCCCGGCGCGGGCCTTGACGTCGGACGGGTTCACGCCGGAATACTCCAGATCGACCAGCACCTCGCCGGGGGCGGGTTTGGGCGGCTCCAGTTCGGTGAGTGTCAGGACGTCCTTCGCCGGGCCAAAGCTGCTGTAGGTGATGGCTTTCATGTGGTCTCTCCGCAGGGGCTGAGACCGGCACGATAACGCGATATGCGGCGAAGGCCAGACCCCACGGCGCGGCGATTTCGGCCCTATTCGCGTATCTCGTCAGCCGCCACGCCCCAGAGGTTGGTTTTCGGCGTCCAGCCGCGATAGCCCCCGGCCGAGATCCGGCACCAGTCGATGGTGCAGGTGCCAAGTCGGGCGACGACGCCGGTCTCGAACCGGGCGTTGACCTGCGAAGCGGGATCGGGGCGGGAATGGATCGGAACCATGTCCTGTTCGATCAGCACCGTCCTTGCGCCTGACAACAGTGCGTAATGCACCCAGCCACCGGCGCCGTCACGGTCCTGCACGCGGCGCCAGTTGCCGAATTCGGCGGTGATCTGCAGCGGCATGTCGCGGCGTTTGAACACCCAGTCGATTCGGTGGGTCAGCGACGGGCCACGCCGGACGTTGCCCTCGTTGGCTTTCATCGACACGAAACGGGGCAGCGGCAGGTTGGTGACCTGACCGCGTTTTTCCTCGGCGCTCGCGGCGGAAATGCCGAACGCGATGAGAAGAGTCGAAAACAGCGCCAGATACTGGCGTTTCACCGATACCGAATGCCTCACTGCCTGCCTGCTCTTATGCCTGTTGATCCGGTTTTGAAAAAAGGCTGCGTCAATTCAGCTTGGGGTTCTTGTGCCCCGCCTGATCCTGCGCCACGATGCCATGGCGCGCGCAGGATTGCAAAGCAGTGGGAGGGCCGAAGTGCCAAGAGAACGTCTGAGTGTTGTCGTAACGCGACGGTTGCCCGAAGCCGTCGAAACCCGGCTGAGTGAACTCTTTGATGTGCGTCTGCGCGAAGATGACACGCCGATGACCCGAACCGAGCTTGTCGAGGCGGTGAAAACCGCCGATGTGCTGGTGCCGACCGTGACCGACACGATCGATGCAGGATTGCTGGGACAGGCGGGTGAACAGTTGCGGCTGATCGCGAATTACGGGGCCGGGGTGGATCATATCGACGTATCGACCGCGCGGCAGCGGGGAATACTGGTGTCGAACACGCCCGGTGTTCTGACCGACGATACCGCCGACATGACCATGGCGCTGATCCTCGCCGTCACGCGGCGCATTCCCGAAGGTCTGGCGGTGATGCAGAAAGGCGACTGGACAGGCTGGGCGCCGACCGCTTTGCTGGGTGGCCGCATCGGTGGCCGCCGCCTTGGCATTCTGGGCATGGGGCGGATCGGTCAGGCCGTTGCCCGACGCGCGCGGGCCTTTGGCATGCAGGTGCATTACCACAACCGCCGCCGCCTGCGCCCCGAGGTCGAGGAAGAGCTGGAGGCGACCTATTGGGACAGCCTTGATCAGATGGTGGCGCGGATGGACGTGATCTCGGTCAACTGCCCGTCGACGCCGTCCACCTTTCATCTGATGAACGCGCGCCGTCTTAAACTGATGAAACCGTCTGCCGTGATCGTAAACACCTCGCGCGGAGAGGTGATCGACGAAAATGCCCTGACCCGCCTGATCCGTGCGGATGAAATCGCCGGGGCGGGGCTGGACGTATATGAACACGGCACCAACGTGAACCCGCGCCTGCGGCAATTGCCCAACGTGGTGCTGTTGCCGCATATGGGATCGGCCACCATCGAGGGCCGGATCGAGATGGGCGAGAAGGTCATCATCAACATCAAGACCTTCGAGGACGGCCACCGTCCGCCCGATCAGGTCGTGCCGTCGATGCTTTGAACGACCCCGGCGCCCGGCCATTTGTGCCGGGCGTTTTGGTTTTGTTGTCAGGCCGGGCCGTTCTGCGGCGCGGGTCAAGGGTATTCGCACAGTCTGATTGTCAGGAGGAAAACATGCGCACACACCGTATTTCCAGTTATTTCATGGCCGCCATGCTGTCGGTTTCGCCCGCTTTGGCGCAGCAGACCGCTGATGCCGTGGCCCCGGAACTGGCAACCTCGGGTCAGGTCGAGACGCTGTCGCAGGCCGCAAAGGATGCTCTGGCGGCCAAGGACGCCGGTCAACCGGTCGAGGCAGCGAACTGGATGGTGGCGGCCGCCAATCCACTGGCGGTCGAAGCCGGGGCGCGGGTGCTGCGCGCGGGTGGCACGGCGGCCGATGCGATGGTGGCGGTGCAGGTCGTTCTGGGGCTGGTCGAGCCGCAATCCTCGGGGTTGGGCGGCGGGGCGTTCCTTGTCTGGTATGACGCTGCAAGCGGCGAGCTGACCACGCTGGATGCCCGCGAAACCGCGCCGCGCGCGGCGACGCCGACCTTGTTTCAGGACGAAAATGGTGAACCGCTGGGGTTCTTCGATGCGGTTGTCGGCGGTCTGTCCGTCGGCACCCCCGGCACGCCCGCGCTGCTGGAGGCGGCGCACCGCCGCTGGGGCGGCAAGCCGTGGCCGTCGCTGTTCGATGATGCGATCGGGCTGGCCGAGGGCGGTTTTGCCGTGTCGCCACGCCTCGCCGGTCTGGTTGCCGCCGATGCCGAGCGGCTGGCCCGGTTCCCGGCTACTGCCGACTATTTCCTGCCGGGTGGGCAACCCGTTGCCGAAGGCGGCACGTTGAAAAACCCTGCCTATGCCGAAACGCTCCGAACACTGGCCGCCGAGGGATCGGCGGGGTTTTACGGCGGTGACATCGCTGCGGGCATCGTCAGCGCCGTACGCTCTGCCCCCGGCAATCCCGGTGTCCTGTCCGGTGTCGATCTGGCGCTCTATCAGGTGATCGAGCGTGCGCCGGTCTGCGCTGCCTATCGCGCCTATGAGGTCTGTGGCATGGGGCCGCCTTCGTCGGGGGCGCTGACGGTGGGACAGATCCTGGGGATGCTTGACAGCTATGATCTGGCAGCGCTTGGTCCAACCAGCGCCGAAGCGTGGCGGCTGATCGGCGATGCCTCGCGCCTCGCCTTTGCGGATCGGGGCCGGTACATGGCCGACAGTGATTTCGTGCCGATGCCGACCAAGGGGCTGGTCGATTCCGCCTATCTGAGCGGGCGCGGCGCGCTGCTGGACACCGGCGCGGCCCTGTCCGACGTGGCCCCCGGTACTCCCGAATTCGATCACGCCCTGATCTGGGCCGATGATCAATCGATCGAATTTCCGTCCACCTCGCATATTTCGATCGTGGACGCGCAGGGCAATGTCCTGTCGATGACCACGACGATCGAAAACGGCTTTGGCTCGCGCCTGATGGCGAACGGGTTTCTGCTCAACAACGAACTGACCGATTTTTCGTTCCGCACCCATGCTGACGGTGTACCCATCGCCAACCGGCTGGAACCCGGAAAGCGGCCACGTTCATCGATGAGCCCGACCATCGTGATGAAGGACGGCAAGCCGGTGCTGGCCATCGGCTCTCCGGGCGGCAGCCGGATCATCGGCTATGTGGCCAAATCCATCATCGCGTGGGCGGATTGGGGCATGGATGTGCAACAGGCGTTGGCACTGCCGCATCTGGTCAACCGATTTGGCACCTATGACGTGGAACAGGACACCGCCGCGACCGAACTGACCGAACCGCTGACCGCGCTGGGCTATGAGGTCAACGCGCGCGATCTGACCTCTGGCCTGCACGCCATCGAGATCGGCGAGGTGCTGAAAGGCGGGGCGGACCCGCGTCGCGAAGGCATCGCGCTGGGCGAATGAACCGCTACCGGGTTGTGGGTATTGTCCGCGACGCGCACGTTTCGTAGCAATGCGGGGCGGTCACGCAGACCGCAAAGGGGAGAAACACCATGGTTCAGGCCACGGCGCTGCCACGCAACGAGACCGGCATAGAAACCGTCATCGGCATCCTGAAACAACGATTTGGCGACAGGTTGCAGACCGGTGCATCGATCCGCGAACAACACGGCCACACGACGACCTGGATCAACAACCAGTCCCCCGACGCGGTGGTGTTTCCCGAAACCACGTCGGAAGTTTCGGACATCGTCAAGACCTGCGCCCGACACAGGGTTCCGGTCATTGCCTTCGGCACCGGCACCTCGCTGGAAGGGCATGTAAACGCGCCCGCTGGCGGGATTTCGGTTGATCTGATGCGAATGAACAAGGTTCTTGCGGTTCATGCCGAGGATCTGGATTGCGTGGTTCAACCCGGCGTCACCCGCGAGGACCTGAACACCTACCTTCGCGATCAGGGCCTGTTCTTTCCAATCGATCCCGGCGCCAATGCCTCGCTGGGCGGCATGGCCGCGACGCGCGCCTCGGGCACCAACGCGGTGCGCTACGGGACGATGAAGGACAACATCCTGAGCCTTGAGGCGGTGATGCCCGATGGCCGGATCATCCGCACCGGCACCCGCGCCAGGAAATCCTCGGCAGGTTACGACCTGACCCGCCTGCTGATCGGCTCCGAGGGGACGCTTGGCCTGATCACCGAAATCACCCTGCGCCTGCAGGGCATCCCCGAGGCGATCAGTTCGGCCCGCTGTTCCTTTCCCTCGGTCGATGCCGCCTGCCGGGCGGTGATGATGACGATCCAATACGGCATCCCGGTGGCCCGGATCGAGCTTCTGGACGAGCTTTCGGTTGCCGCCGCCAATGCCTATTCCAGGCTGGACCTGCCGGAAACGCCGCTGCTGCTGCTGGAATTTCACGGCTCTGAGGCCGGGGTGGTCGAACAGGCGGAAACATTCGGGGCCATCGCCGAGGAATTCGGCGGCACCGATTTTGCCGCCACCACCTCGACCGAAGACCGCAACAAGCTCTGGCAGGCGCGCCACGACATGTACTGGGCGTGCCTGCAACTGCGTCCGGGGGCGCAGGGGATTTCCACCGATGTCTGCGTTCCGATCTCGCGGCTGGCCGAAGCGGTGACCATGGCACAGGCCAAGACGGCAGAACTTGGGCTGCTGGCCCCCGTCGTCGGCCATGTCGGTGACGGGAATTTCCATACGCTTGTGCTGTTGGACATGGCCAATCCCGACGAGGTTGCCAAGGCCGAAACCTTTGTCGGCTGGCTGAACGAACTGGCGATCTCGATGGACGGAACCTGCACGGGTGAGCATGGAATCGGGCAGGGCAAAAAGCCCTATCTCGAAAAGGAACTCGGCCCGGCCACGCTTTACATGAAAGCGGTCAAGGCGGCGCTTGATCCCGACAACATCATGAACCCGGGCAAGATTCTCTAACTTTGCAAAGCCGCGAGTTTCGCGCCCTTGCCGGCGCTGCAAGCCGTCAATCGTCGGCTTGTGAGTGGCCTAGGTCGGTTTTGCGCAATTTTAAGTCGGATGGACTTGGCGCTGTGCCCTGCCGTTCGGCATAAACCATCCCAAACAGACTCAATCCGGAGAGCGGGCAAATGAAAACCCAAGTCAAAGCACTGGTCGTCGGCGGTGGTGCCGTCGGGACCTCGATTGCCTATCACCTGGCCAAGGCGGGCTGGGACGACGTCATGCTGATCGAGCGGGACGAACTCACCTCGGGTTCGACATGGCACGCGGCGGGTCTGCTGCCGCTTTTCAACATGTCTTACGCGACCACCCACATTCACAAATACTCGGTCGATTTCTACAAGACGCTGGAAGAGGAAACCGGACTGAACGCCGGTTTCGCCGTCGTTGGCAACCTGCGCATGGCGCAGACGCAAGAGCGTATGGACGAATACATGCTCTATGCCTCGACCGCCGAAACCTGCGACGTGAAATACGAGTGGCTGACCCCGGACCAGATCAAGGAACGCTGGCCACTGATCGAAACGGGCGACCTGAAGGGCGCGATCTATCACACCGAGGATGGCTATATTAACCCCGCCGACGTGACCCAGGCGATGGCCAAGGGCGCCCGCCAGCGCGGTGTCGATATCGTGCGCAAGATGCAGGCCGATGCCTTTCACTGGAACGGCACCCATTGGGAGGTCACCTGCACCAAGATGGTCGAGCAGGGCGGCAACCTGGTGCCTTCGGACGAGCAGGTGGTGATCACCGCCGAGCATGTCGTGACTGCCAGCGGCAACCATGCGCAGCGCACCGCCAAGATGCTGGGCATCAAGATGCCCGCGATCCCGGTCGAACACACCTTTATCGTCATGGACAAGGACCCCGAGCTGGTCAAATGGCGCGAAGCGGGCAACCCGGAGCACCCGGTTGTGCGCGACGCCGACAACGAATCCTACGCCCGCGAAGAGCGCGGCGGCTGGATTTTGGGCATCTATGAACACGGCGCGCCCGCGCGGTTCGAACATGGCGTGCCCGACAGCTTCCGCGCCGATCTGTTCCCGCTGGATCTGGACCGGATTGCCGAACAGTACATGGCGATGGCCGAACGCGTGCCGTCCTGTGCCGAAAGCGGCCTCAAGGACGATTTCAACGGCCCGATCTGCTATACCCCCGACGGCAACCCGCTGGTCGGTCCGGCGCCTGGCCTGCGCAACATGTGGCTGGCCGAGGGTTTCAGCTTTGGCATCACCGCCGCGGGCGGCACCGGCTATTACCTGGCGCAGATGATGGTCGATGGCGAGGCCGAAATCGACATGGCGTCGCTCGACCCCAAGCGGTATTCGTCGAACTGGATGACCACCGAATTCGCGGCCCGCAAGAACGAAGAGTGCTATGAGCACGTCTATATCCTGCACCACCCGGACGAAGAGCGTCAGGCCTGCCGTCCGCTGCGTACCGCGCCCGCCTACGACCGCCAGAAGGCCCGCGGTGCACAGTTCGGCTGGGTCAACGGCTGGGAACGCCCCAACTATTATGGCCCGCTGGACGCACCGGAAAACTTCGACCACGACGCCCGCTCCTTCCGCCGTGGCGGCTGGTGGCAATATGCCGTCGAAGAAGCCAAGGCGATCCGCAACGGTGTTGGCCTGATCGACGCGACCGCGTTCACCAAGCATGTCGTCAAAGGCCCCGGTGCCACTCAGTTCCTGGATTGGTTCACCTGCAACAAGCTGCCCAAGGTCGGCCGCATCAACCTGACCTATGCCCTGACCTCGCACGGCACCACCCGCACCGAATACACCATCGTCCGCAACGGCGAGAACAATTACTATCTGGTCTCTGCCGGGGCCTGGTCCGAGTATGACGCGGACTTCCTGCGCAAGGCCGCCGAAGACAAGATGGAAGAGTTCGGCTATATCGAGATCCAAGACGTGACCACCCAGTGGGGTGTCTTCGCCATCGCCGGGCCGAAATCGCGTGATGTGCTGAAAGAGGTGATCGTCGACGCCGATCCGGCAACCGCGCTGTCGAACAAGCGATTCCCGTGGCTGTCGGCCAAGCAGATCGAACTGGGCATGTGCCCGGTGAACGCGATCCGCGTGGCCTATACCGGCGAGCTGGGCTGGGAGCTGCATCACCCGATCGAGATGCAGAACTACCTGTTCGACCTGCTGGAGAAGGCCGGCGAGAAGCACGGCATGAAGCTGGTGGGGGCACGCGCCCAGAACTGGTTGCGCCAGGAGAAATCCTATCGCGCCTTCGGCAACGAACTGGGCCGCGACGCGACCCCGCTGGAAGCCGACCTGCCGCGCTTTGTTGATCTGGAGAAGGACTTCAACGGCAAAGCCAAACTGGAAGAGACCGGCGTCCGCGTCAAATGCTGCACCCTGCTGATCGACGGCCCTGCCGATGCCGATCCCTGGGGCCGCGAGGCGCTTTATGCCGAAGACGGCACCCGTGTGGGCCGCCTGACCTCCGGCGGCTACTCGGTGGCGTTCGAGAAATCCATCGGCATGGGCTATGTGAAGCCCGACTACGCAGTGGAAGGCACCAGGCTGCAGGTCAAGATTCAGGACAAGTTATGGGATGCGGTCGTCACCTGCGACAGCCCCTATGATCCCAAGAACGAAGTCATCCGCAAGGACGGCTGATCAAACAAGGCCCCGGAGAGATCCGGGGCCTTTGCCTTTTTGGGCAACAGCCAACCGATGGCGACGCAACGGTTGCACTGACCGATTTCGATGAGCGGTCCCAGCCTAAATCTGGCAGATGCTGAAAAGCGAAGAATTGAACGCTCTCAAAGTCCCATCTGGTGAGCAAGGATCGCTAGAGCTCTTCGATCAGTGAAAAAAATGCGCCGTCCGGATCACTAAAGACGACTTTGCGGCGTTTTCCAGCCACGGTTTCGCTGTCACTTACCCGACGCGCCCCATTGTCTTCGGCAAGGTGGCAAGCATCTTCGGTTGACTTGACCCTGATGCTTGGAACCCATGTTGCCGTCGAACCGTCTGGTCGATGCCTTCGATGTTGCGTAGCGACCGGGGTGCCCGACGGTCCGACTATGGTGACATCTTCCTGTTCCCTCTTGGGACAGACTCGCCAGCCAAAGAGCTCGGCGTAGAACAGTTCCGGGAATTCTTTCTCTTCGGTGAAGTAGACCTCGGGGCCGAATTGTCGGCAAGGCACCGGGAAACCATGTCTGGATAGTGAAATCCCCAAAAGCGCTCCGAGTGGATCTCGAATGAGCGCATTACGCCCAACGCCGGGTACCTCGAATGGGGGCCGGACGTTCGTTCCTCCAAGCGTTTTGGCGCGCTCCACCGCCACGTCCACATCCGGGACTTCGGTGTAGGCAATCCAACCATTTGACTGCTTGGACGGGGTCTCGGCAAGTCCGGCGCCTGCTTCGTCATCGGAAAAGGCCAGGACAAAATCTTTCTCACCGCCACCCCAGGCAAAATCCGTTGCCCGCTCGATCTGGTACGTCCAATTGGTGATACGCTGGTAGAATGCCATCGAGCGCTTCCTGTCAGACGTGAAGAGATCATGCCATACGATTTGACCGACTTTCGACTGCGTCATCATCCTATCTCCTGACATCTTTGTGCTTCTTGACGCTTCGGACCATCTTACCGAAGGCCTTGTCGCGTGACCTGCGTTCGGCGAGGCTGGCAGAGTTAAACGCGTCTTCGGCCATGAGTTTGCGCCATCTTTCCAGCCGCGAAGCATCTAGGGCACCTTCTTCGATAGCCTCCAGAACGGCGCACCCCGGTTCGGTTCTGTGCTGACAATCCGTGAAACGGCAGTTTGCGGCCAACTCCTGGATATCGGAGAAAAGGTAACTGATCCCCTGAACCGCGTTGGTGAGCTGCAACTCCCGCATACCAGGGGTGTCCAGAATCAGACAGCTATTGGGCATCGGATGAAGCTCGCGCCTTGTCGTGGTGTGCCGACCTTTTGCGTCATCCTCGCGGATGGCCTTGGTTTCGATGGCTTGGCTGTCGAGCAGCGAATTGGTCAGCGTCGACTTCCCGACTCCGGACGAACCGAGGAAAGCCACCGTCTTGCCCGGCTTGCACCAGTCGGCGAGTTCCGCCCGGGGCGCGCTGCCACGAGCATCGAGTGCAACTATGTCGATCAGGTCCGACACAGCACGGGCCGCGTCGATGTAGCGTTGCGGGTCTGTAGCCAGGTCGGTCTTCGTGAGCACGATAACCGGCGTGATCCTTGCCTCGAACGCCAGTGCGACATAGCGTTCGAGCCGGGCAATGTTGAAGTCCTGATTGCAAGACGTGACGATGAAGGCCGTGTCGATGTTTGCAGCGATCAGTTGTTCCTGGCGGTCGGTGCCAGGTGCGCGTCGTTTGATGAGGCTTTGACGCCCGAGCACCTGACTGGATCTCGGGCGATCCGGGTCCAGCATCAGCCAGTCTCCGACAGTTACATCGTGTCTGGGCGGAAGCATTGTTTCAATGTTCTCGCCAATGACGTGTACCGCGTTGCGATGTATTTCGACCACCCGGACTGGTGGTGTCGCGGCCAATTCGTCGACGCTTATTTGCTGGGCGAAGAAGGGCTTCCAACCCAGTGCCTGAAGAGGGCTGAGTTTTGCCTTGATATCGGTGTCACTTTGGCGCGGTGAAAGGAAATGGGAATAATCCCGTATCATTGCGTGTCAACTTTCATGTCTTGGCCGCAAGTTGGGCTTGGGCGCTGATGGTTTGGAAAAAGATTGCAACCCAACAGTCGCCGTCAAAAACAGAGTGACGGCGTCATCTATCGAGGTTGGATTTGCACCGGGAGGCTCACTGCCTCCCTTCCTTACCGGGACATGAAATCTCCATTTCGGATGGCGGCTGTATAGGTTCAAATGATGCCAGACGCAACCGTATGCATGTGACAAAGACCGTTCCGTACATTCAAGAGAGCGGTTAATCGACCAGAGGAAAGGAATAAGCGTTTCGTTCGCTGACCCGCCACTGATTTGGTTTCGCAATTGCCAAGTCGTTCCGCGTGTGGTGCCGCCGTGTCGGGGTCGTATAGCTTGTGTTCTCAGACCCGGGTTGACCGTTTCTTATCAACGTCCGTTTGAACCAGGCACCCCAATGACCGATTCAGGTAGCAACCTCCAGTTGGTCGACGGCGCCGTATTTAACTAGATGGCGACCGAAACCACGCACCCTCAGTCCGTTGCGTAATGCTTTGACTTAATTCAACAGCTTCAGGCGGGCCAGCACGTCGTCCATGGCGTTCACATAAGGATGGCAGGTCAGCGAGACGACCTGCGTGAACTGTCCGCTGACATAGGTCCGGACAAAGTGGCCCTCCCAGGCGTCGCCCTTGCATCGCTTGATGTTCAGCTGATCGTGGCCCTTGTAGTTCACCGAGTACTTTCCAAGCGACACTTCGCTGAACGCGGTGCGATATTCGGCCTTGTTGGTGATGCTCGACACGCCCTTGAAGCTGCTTGCCGGAAACGGCTCTTCGATCAGGACATTCGCCCTGTCCGGCTCGCCCATATAGATCGACAGGCCGGTGGCCGGGTCATGAGTGTAGTCGACGATGAACGTCGCGCCGGGTGAATACTCCTCGGCCTGACCAACATGTGCGTCCGAGCGGTCACCGTGAGTGGGGACAAAGCGATTGGCCAGCACCTGGCAGATCATGCGCCCCCTGATCGGGTCTTGTTGTGCCAGCACTTGCGAAGACAGCAAGATCAGCAGAATGGCGGCTATGGTCTTCATGGCAGGTACACTCCCAATCAGGAGTGTACCACAAAACCGCCTTCAGATCATCCGAGGGCTTCCAAACCTCAATTTGCCTTGCTGCCCCTTCACCCCCCGAAATCGGCCGATGTGACCTGACCGTCACCATCCTTGTCGACCTTGGCAAACCAGCTTTCGGTGCCGTTCAGGAATTCTTCCTGGCTGACCGATCCGTCGCCATCGATGTCGTTGAATTCGCGGCGCAGGCCGTTCACCGGGCCTTTCAGCCCCTGTGGGGCGTCGTTGGCCGCCATGTCTGCTGCGCGGGTTTCGTCGAACAGGTCGTATTCCGAGGGGTCCAGCACCTGATTTTCGTCCGCGTCGAACATATAGAACACGTCCGCGCGCTTTTCGCGGGCTTCTTCCAATGACACGGCACTGTCCCCGTCGTTGTCCCAGTTCTCGATGAAATGTGCGCCCGGAACCGGCGTTTCGGCCAGTGCAAATCCAACCACCAGAATGAATGCAGGTCCTGCTAGCAATGCGGGTTTCATGGCGTGATCTTCCTTTTCGTTTTCATGCCCTGAATGTGAAACGGATCAGCGCCGGATATCCGGCGCTGTCAGAATGACGCAGGTCATCCGGTCAGTTCATCAAAACATTCCAGGGCCTTGGCCGCATACATCATCGACGGCCCGCCACCCATCTGGATCGACATGGCCAGAACGTCGGCGACCTCTTCCCGCGACGCGCCCGCATTGACCAATGCCTCGACATGCAACGAGATGCAGGGTTCGCACCGAACCGCCACCGAGATGCCAAGCGCTACGTATTCCTTGGTCTTGTAATCCAGAGTGCCGCCTTCCTTGACGGCCTTGCCCAAAGCCCCGAAGGCGCGCGCGGTGTCGGGGATAGCCCCGTTCAGGTTCCGCAGGCCGGACCGGGTTGCGGACAGTTTCTCTTGCCAGTTCATGCAGGGTGCCCCTTTGCAAACATATCATTGTTTGCATGTGTAGGGCGCTGACCGGGCCGTCTCCTTGATCTTGATCAGGTGCGGGGCCTTTCCGCGATCAGGGCGAGGTTGTTTGCGGGCATCTCCACCACTTCGACCATCTCAAGGCCCGAGGCCTGGATCAGGTCGATCATGTCGAAATCGTCCTTGTAGCCGATCTCGGGGTCCTGCGCGGTCAGGGCCGCGTGGAACCTGGCATCGCCCTCGCTGGTCAGCTCTCCGGCGCGCATGAACGGCCCGTACAGAACGAATCGCCCACCGGGGGCGAGGGCCGCTGCAACCTCGCGGATCAGCGCCGTGGTTTCGGGCTGGCTGATGAGGTGCAGCAGGTTGATCAGGATGATCAGGTTCTGCCCGCCGTGGCAGGAGCCCCACCCCTCGGCCGTCGCATTCAGGTTCCGCGCGGGCAGGACATTCGCCAGATCCGTAGCATAGGCGTCGATGCTGGCCCGGCGCTCGGCGTCGACCTCGGTCGGCTGCCATGTGATCTGCGGAAACCGCTCGGCAAAGGCGGCAACATGCTGTCCGGTGCCGCTGGCCAGTTCCAGCGCCTTGCCTTGGCTCGGCGCCACATGGGCCAGCAGGTCGCACAGCGCCTGCGCGTTGCGGCTGGCGGCCGGCGCCACGAGCCTTGCGCCGTCGCCCTGTTCGGCAACGTTGGCATTCGCGGGCAGCTTGCGCCGGGTCATGACCGCAACCTGTCCGGCCGCAGCGCGGCGACCACCTGTGACTCCAGTTCCGGCGCGTTGCCGACGGTCAGATCCGCCACCAGTCGCGACGCGGCAGGGGCGGACTGAAACCCGTACCCGCCCTGACCGGCGCACCAGACAAAGCTTGGCCGGGCCGGGTCGGGGCCCAGCACCAGCGATTTGTCGGGGGCAAAGCTGCGCAACCCGGCCCAGTTGGTTTCGACCCGCGTCACCGGTTCGGTGACCATTTCTTCGTACCGCGCCAGCCCCTCGGCCAGAACCATGTCGTCGGCATAGGCGTCATGCGGTTCAACCGGATCGGCATCGGCGGGCGAGACCAGCAGCTTTCCCGCGTCAGGCTTGGCATACCACGTCTCGCCAACCCCCATCAGCAGGGGCCAGCCGGTCACGTCATGCCCGCCCGGCGCGGGCAGGCGCGCCATCGAGCGGCGGCAGGGTGTGATGCCAATGGGATCGACCCCGGCCAAGCGGGCGATCTGATCCGCCCAGGCTCCGGCAGCATTCACGAGTGTGCGGGCCTCATACCGGCCGTTGGCGTCGACCCGCCAATGACCGTCTCTGACGATACCGGTCACCTGTTTCCGGGTCAGAACCGACCCGCCATTGGCGCGGATTTGCCGCGCGAAATCCTGCAGCATCCGGTCGGTGTCGATATCCTGCGCCCGGCCGCAATAGGCGGCAAATGCGACAGTATCGGGATTCAGGATGGGCACGCGCGCAAAGGCGTCGTCCAGCCCGATCGGCTCCAGCCCGAGATCCAGACAGTCGGCATCGAATTGCGTCCTCTGATCGTGCCCGCCAATCAGCATCAGACCGCGCGGGCTCAGGTAACCGCCGTTTGCCGTGGTGTGGTATTCCGTGCTGGCCATGCTCAGGGCGATCACCGGCGGCAGGCCATAATTCGGCTCGAACAGGGCCGCCGACCGGCCTGACGTGTGATAGCCCAGCGCGTCCTCGGCCTCCAGCACGGTGACCGAGCCATGCTCGGACAGCCGCGCACCCGCGCTCAGCCCGGCAATTCCGCCGCCGATCACCAGAAAATCGATCATGCCTGTTCCTCCGTGCGGTCGGTGGCGGGCGGCGGTGTTTGGCTCAGCGCCGTGATCCGCGTGTAAAGCTCGGGTGACATTTCATCCGAAATCGCCGCCAGCGAGGGCGCAAGCTGTTCCGCGCTGCGCGCCGAGATGATCGGCAGCAGGCCCGCCGGATTGGCCGCGACCCACGCTACCGCAAGGGTCGCCGGGTGGGTTCCCAGTTCTGCCGCCAGATCGGCCAGCGCCCGTGCGGTGTCGTACATCCAGCTTTGCCCATACCGCACGGCATACCCCTTGTCCTCGGTCAGTCGCCCCTGACCCGAATTGGCGTATTTGCCGGTCAACAACCCTCCGCCCAGTGGGGAATAGGGCGCAACCGCGATGCCCTGATCGGCGCAGGCGGGCAGGATCTCGACCTCGGCCTGGCGTTTGACCAGATTGTACATCGGCTGCAACAGGTCGATACGCAGGTCGAACCCGGCGGCGACCCTCGCGGCCTTCATCACCTGCCATGCGGCAAAGTTGGACAGGCCGATATAGCGGATCTGCCCTTTTCGTTTGAACTCGGCAAAACAGGCCAGTGTTTCGGCCAGATCGGTGCCGGGATCGAAGCGGTGCAGGTACAGCGCATCCACCATGTCGAGGTTCAGCCGCCTGCGGCAGGTGTCGAACTGCGCCCGGATATTGTCAGGCTTTGCACTGTCATAGCCCACCTTGGTCGCGATCATCAGCCTGTCGCGATCCTGAAGAATCATCTCACCCAGAAGCGTCTCGGCCTGACCGTCGGTATAGACAAAGGCAGTGTCGAAATGGGTGATGCCCGCGGCGCGGCTGGCCTCATACATCCTGCGGCTTTCGGCGGCGTCCGCACGCCCGCCAAACTGCATCGTGCCAAAGGCGAACCGGCTGATCGGAGTTCCGTCGGGGGTGGTCAGTCTGGTGGTCATGGCCGGACCATTGCATGCCGGTGCTGGGTGGGAAAGAGCTAAGATTTCTCGCGATAACTTGCCTTTGGTCCATGCGACGTCCCATAGTGCGTAAAAGAACATCTCAGGGGGAGAGGACGTGGACAGTCAAGCACTGCACCCGATCGCAACCGCACATATACCAGGTTACATGCCCGGTCCCGATGGCAGCGATCCGCTTTTCATCGGCGTCGCCGTCGTGACCATCGGACTGATCGTGTTCATCGGGGCGATGTATTTCACGCTGCACTCTCTGCCCGAGCGGATGGCGCATCACGGCAATCACACGCAATTCCAGGTCATCGGCATCCTCGCCCTGATCGCACTGTTCACGCATAACAACATCTTCTGGGTCGCGGCGCTGTTGATCGCGGCATTCCGGATGCCCGATTTCCTGACCCCGTTGCAGTCGATGGCGTCATCGCTCAGCGGCATCCTCAACCGGATACCGGGCGGGGCCGCGGCCGCGCCGGAACAGGCGGAGCCGCAGCCCGAGGCAGAGGAGGGTCAGCGCGATGTTTGAGCTTCTGATCTGTTCGCTTGTCACCATCCTGCCCGATTATCTCTATCGCCGCTATCGCCAGGGCAAGCGCTGGGGGCATGAGATCACCTTCTTCTCGATGTGGTACGAGTTGCGGCATGGCATAACGCTCTGTGCGGTTCTGACCATTTCCCTGATCACGCTGGTGTTTTTCTATCATCCGTCGGCCACCTCCGTGCAGTCTTTCTTTCGCACGGTGACGATCCTGCCCGAAACCGGCGGGCGTGTGTCCGAGGTGCATGTCGAGAACAACCAGTTCGTCGAGGCAGGCACGCTGCTGTTCCGGCTGGACGATGCCAGCCAGCAGGCAGCGGTTGAAACGGCCGGGCGCAAGGTCGAAGAGGTCGAGGCCTCCAAGGTAGTGGCGCAGGCCGATCTTGCCGCCGCCATGGGCTCGGTCGCGCGGGCCGAGGCATCGTTGCAGCAGGCCAATGACGATCTGGCACGCGAGCAGGAACTGCTGGATCGCGGATCGAGCGCTGCGCGGGAAAAAGAGGTCGAGCGTTTCACCAATCTGGTGGATATCCGCGAGGGTGAACTTTCTGCGGCCCGGGCGCAGCAACAGGCGGTCGAGGAAAACATTCGCGTGCTGATCCCGGCGCAGCTGGCCAGCGCAAATGCCGCGCTGGAACAGGCAGAGGCCGAGCTTGCCAAGACATCCGTCTATGCGGGCGTCTCGGGGACGATCGAACAGTTCACGCTGCAAGTGGGCGATTACATCAATCCGATCCTGCGCCCCGCCGGAATTCTGGTGCCCAGGGAATTCATCGACCGCCACCGCTATGTCGCCGGGTTCCCGCAGATCAGCGCCAGCGTGATCAAGCCGGGCATGTATGCGGAAATGGCCTGTCTGGCAAAACCCTTCACGGTCATTCCGATGGTCATTGTCGGGATTCAGGATGTGGTGCCGTCGGGCCAGCTGCGGCCAAGCGATCAACTGGTCGATCCGCAGGATTATCCGCGCCCGGGAACCGTGACCGTATTCATGGAGCCGATCTATGAGGGCCAGGCCGACGGCATACCCGCAGGTTCGACCTGCATGGCCAACGCCTATACCAACAACCACGACATCCTGCACCACGAGGATCTGAGCACCGGGCGCTGGGCATACCTGCATGTGGTCGACACGGTGGGTCTGGTCCACGCGATCCTGCTGCGTATCCAGGTGCTGCTTCTGCCCGTCAAGACGCTGGTGCTGAGCGGGCATTGAAAAAGGCCCGCCGGGTATCGGCGGGCCTTGGTTTTGCGGTCGCTTGGAACGTTACTGCGGAATGTCGCCTTCGATGCCTTCGACATAGAAGTTCATGCCGGCCAGCGTGCCGTCATCGGCGGTCTCGCCCTCGGCCAGCCAGTCGGAGCCGTCCTGCTTCTTCAGCGGGCCGGTGAACGGGTGGTAGGAGCCGTCGGCGATCGAGTCCTTCAGCGCCAGCGCCGAGGCCTTGACTTCGGCCGGAACCGCGTCCGTGATCTCACCGATGCCAACCATGCCTGCGCCGATGCCGTCCCAGGTGTTCACGGTTTCCCAGCTGCCGTCCATCACCGCCTTGGTGCGCGCGATATAGTAGGGCGCCCAGTTGTCGATGATCGAGGAGACACGCGGTTTGGGAGCGTATTCGCTCATGTCCGAGGCCTGGCCAAAGGTGATCACGTTGCCCGCGGCCTGCGCTGCGGCCTGCGGTGCGGTCGAATCGGTGTGCTGCAGGATCACGTCGGCGCCCTGTTCGATCAGCACCTTGGCGGCGTCGGCCTCTTTCGCCGGGTCGAACCAGGTATAGGCCCAGACGATCTTGAACTCGACATCCGGGTTCACCTTCTTGGCGTGGATATAGGCCGAGTTGATGCCCCGGATCACTTCGGGGATCGGGTAGGAGCCGATATAGCCGACGATGTTCGATTGCGTCATGTTGCCCGCAATATGGCCCTGCACCGCGCGGCCTTCATAGAAGCGGGCGGAATAGACCGACACGTTCGGCGCGGTCTTGTACCCGGTGGCGTGTTCGAATTTCACGTTCGGGAATTTCTTGGCCACGTTGATTGTCGGGTCCATGTAGCCGAACGAGGTGGTGAAGATCAGGTCGGCCCCTTCCAGTGCCATCTGGGTCATCACCCGCTCGGCGTCCGGGCCTTCGGGTACCGATTCGACAAATACCGTTTCGACCTTGTCGCCGAACTCGGCTTCGACGGCCTGGCGGCCCTTGTCGTGCTCATAGGTCCAGCCGCCGTCGCCCACCGGGCCGACATAGACGAAACCGACCTTGGTCTTGTCCTGCGCAACGGCGCCGGTCGCCAGACCGATCGCCACTGCGGCTGTTGCCAGAAGTGAAGTGATTTTCATGTGGTTACTCCCCAAGTTGGTTCAGTTGGCCACTCTTAATGAGTGGCGTGGAAGGACCGGCCAAGCGAGGCAGGCGCGCTGCTCTTGTCGGCCGAAAGGATCACAAGCACAAGGATCGTGATGAGATAGGGCGACATTGCCAGATACTCGACCGGGATGGCAACGCCCGCCGCCTGCAGGTTCAGCTGCACCACGGTCACGCCGCCAAACAGATAGGCCCCCAGCAGCACGCGCCACGGTTTCCAGCTGGCAAAGACCACCAGCGCCAGTGCGATCCAGCCGACGCCCGCCGTCATGCCCTCGGTCCACTGCGGCACGCGGATGAGGCTGATATAGGCCCCGCCAAGCCCTGCGCAGGCGCCGCCGAACATGATTGCCAGAATGCGGATCTTGATCACCTTGTAACCCAGCGCATGGGCGGCATCGTGGTTTTCGCCCACCGCGCGCAGGATCAGGCCGACGCGGGTGTATTTCAGCACGTACCAGACCGCCGCGATCAACGCGATGCCGAGATAGAGGATAAGGTCGTGGCTGAACAGAATCGGGCCCACGACCGGCAGATCGCTGAGGACGGGAATGTCCAGCCGCCCCATCTGCGGCGGTTTGATGCCGACATAGGATTGCCCCATCAGCGCGCTCAGGCCCAGACCGAACAGGGTCAGCGCCAGACCGCTGGCCACCTGGTTGGCCAGCGCGATCTGGGTCAGGATCACGAACAGCAGCGACAGGATCGCGCCGCCGATGGCCGCCGCGACAAAGCCCAGCCAGGGCGAGCCGGTTTCGACCGAGATGGCAAAGCCGCAGATCGCGCCGACGATCATCATGCCTTCGACGCCAAGGTTCAGAACCCCCGCTTTTTCCACCACCAGTTCGCCAATGGCGGCCAGCAGCAGCGGGGTGGCGGCGACCATCAGCGAGGCCACCAGCAGGACGGGATTGATTGCAGACAGGTCCATGGATCAGGCCACCTCTTTGCGGGCCGCGCGAACGCGGTAGTTGGTCAGAAGATCAAGCGCCAGCAGGAAGAACAACAGCATCCCCTGGAACACCTGGATCGCGGCAGCTGGCAGGCCCAGGCTGCCCTGGGCGATCTCGCCGCCGATATAGGTCAGCGCCATCAGGCCCCCGGCCAGCAGGATGCCCACCGGATGCAGGCGGCCCAGAAAGGCCACGATTATCGCGGTAAAGCCATAGCCGACGTTGAAGTCGATCGAGATCTGCCCCGATGGGCCGGCCACCTCGAACAGTCCGGCAAGCCCAGCCAGCGCCCCCGACATTCCAAGGCAGAACAGGATCAGCCGCGCCGGGTTGACACCCGCGAATTTCGCGGCGCGCGGCGCTTCGCCGGTCAGCCGGATGTGGAACCCGGTCATGTGACGGTTCAGCAGCACATAGGCAAAGATCACCGCGACAAAGGCCGCGACCACACCCCAGTGCATGCCCGATCCGGCAAAGATCTCGGCGTTATGCGCGCTGGCATAGGATTGCAGGTTGCGCGAGCCGGGAAAGCCGAACCCTTCGGGGTTCTTCAACAGACCCAGCGAGACCGAGGCCAGCATCTGTTCGGCCACATAGACCAGCATCAGCGAGACGAGGATCTCGTTGGTGCCGAAACGCACCTTCAGAAAGGCCGGGATCATCGCCCAGAGCCAGCCGCCGAATGCGCCGGCGATCACCATGATCGGAAAGATGTAAAAGGCCTCCATCGGGTAAAAGGCCAGCCCCGCACCGGCGCCGAAAATGGCGCCCATGATGTATTGGCCTTCGGCCCCGATGTTCCAGATGCCGGCGCGAAATCCCAGCGAAAGGCCGATGGCGATCAGCACCAGCGGCGCACCCTTCACCAGCAGTTGCGGGCGATAGAAGAACGCGAACTCGCCAAACAGCGGATCCCAGAAAATGGTCTTGATCGCCTCGACCGGGTTTTTGCCCAACGCGGCGAACAGCAGCCCGCCGAACACCATTGTCGCCAGCACCGCAACCAGCGGCGTCGCCATCGACCAGGCCTGTGACGGCTGCGGCCGTTTCTCCAGCACGATCATCTGCTCATCCCCCCATTGATTTCATCTTTTTGAAAAAACGCCCGCCAGCGGCGGCTGAACCTCTCAGACATGGGCCACCTCCATGCCATGGGCGCCGCCCATCATCAGGCCGATTTCGTCCACCGTCAGGCCCGCGGTGGTGCGCGGCGCGCTCAGGCGGCCCTCGTTCAGGGCGGCAAAGCTGTCCGATATTTCCATCAGCTCATCCAGGTCCTGACTGATGCAGACCACCGCGGCCCCCTTGGCCGCCAGATCCAGGATCGCCTGCCGGATCGCCGCCGCGGCGGCGGCATCGACGCCCCAGGTCGGCTGGTTGACCACCAGCACCTCGGGGTTTTGCAGCACTTCGCGGCCAATCACGAATTTCTGCAGGTTTCCGCCCGACAGCGACCGGGCCGCGTTGTCAGGCCCCGGAGTGCGCACGTCGAACTCCTTGATGATCTTCTCGGCAAAGCTCTGGGTTTCCGCCCATTTCAGAAAACCGTTGCTTTCCAGCCCTTCGCGCACAGATCCGGTGAGCAGGGCATTCTCTGTCAGGCTCATGTTGGGCGCCGCCGCATGGCCAAGACGCTCTTCAGGCGCCGTCAGCAGACCCAGCTTGCGCCTTGCGGTCGGCCCCAGCCTGCCGATCGGCTGACCGGCCATTTTCACCGCATCGGCGGCCGTCAGGATTTCGCCCGACAGAACGGCAAGCAATTCGTCCTGCCCGTTGCCGGCAACCCCGCCGATACCCAGAACCTCGCCCTTGTGCACCGTCATGTGCAGGTTTTTCAGTGCGGTTCCGAATTCGGTGGGCGAGGGCACGCTCAGCCCGCTGATATCCAGCGCCACCTCGCCGAACTCGCGCCCGGACCGTTCCGGCGTCTGCAGGGCCGTGCCGACCATCATTTCCGCCATGTCGCGGGCCGAGGTATCCTTTGGCACGCATTCGCCCACATTCTTGCCCAGCCGCAGAATGGTGGCGTGGTCACACAGCGTGCGGATCTCTTCCAGCTTGTGCGAGATATAGAGGATCGAGGTGCCCTCCGAGCGCAGCTTTTGCAGCGTCTCGAACAGGATATCGACCTCCTGTGGAGTCAGCACCGACGTGGGTTCGTCCATGATCAGCAGCTTGGGGTCCTGCAACAGGCACCGGATGATCTCGACCCGCTGGCGTTCGCCCGCCGACAAGTCACCAACCGTCCGGTACGGGTCCAGCGGCAGGCCATAGGTTTCCGACACCTCGCGGATACGCGAGGCCAGATCGCTCATCTGCGGCGGGTTCTCCATCCCCAGCGCGATGTTTTCCGCCACATTCAGCGCATCGAACAGCGAGAAATGCTGGAATACCATCGCGATCCCGTCGGCGCGCGCCGCGCGCGGTTCGGGCGGGGCATAGGTCTGCCCGCGCAACAGCATGGTGCCGCTGTCGGGCTTCACCAGCCCATAGATCATTTTCACCAGCGTGGATTTCCCCGCGCCGTTTTCCCCCAGCAGCGCGTGCACCTCGCCCTCGCCGATATCGAACGAGACGTTGTCGTTGGCCACGACGCCGGGATAGGCCTTGGTCAGCCCCTGCAATCTCAAAAGTGGTGTGGTCACGCGCTCAGATCCTTCTTCAAGTCGTTCTGCATTGCGGGGCGCAGCATTCGTGCCGCCACACCCACCGCGATCATCTGCGGATGTTTGCCCAAGGCGGGATCGCCAATCGGGCAGGTGATCCGGCCGATCCGCTCGGGCGCATGGCCCAGCGCGGCAAGCCGCGATCTGAACCGCGCCCACTTGGTAGCCGAACCAATCAGCCCGGCAAAGCGGAAATCGTGCAAAAGCAAACGGTTGCACAGCTCCAGGTCCAGATTGTGCGAATAAGTCAACACCAGATGCTCGGCGTCGCGCGGTGCATGGCGCACCAGCTCCGCCGGCTTGGCCACTGGTACCGCCGTCACCCCTGCGGGGATCGCTTCGGGAAACCGCTCCGGCCCGGTATCGACCCAGGTGATTGCCAGATCGGGCAGCGGCGACAATACGTCGACCAGCGCCCGGCCCACATGGCCCGCACCCCAGATCCACAGCTTGCGCGCGCGTTGGTGCACCGGCTCGATCATCCAGCCGTCGACCAGTTGCGGTTCGGGCCGAAGGCCCTGACCGCGTGCCTTTGCCAGCACGCGCTTGACCGCCAGCGGCATGGCGCTGCCACCGGGCGTTCGCGCGATCACCGTCTCCTCCAGCCGGTCCACCGCCGCCAGGTCATAAACCTCGCTCAGCAGGGTGACCGCACCGCCGCAGCATTGCCCGAGGTCTGGGCCCAGCGCATGCTGGCTCAGCCTTGCGGGGCTTTGCTGCCCGCGCGCCGCTTCTGCCGCCTGAAACTCCAGCGTTCCGCCGCCGATGGTGCCCGACTGGCCACCGTCCCAGACCAGCATCGCGGCCCCCACCTCGCGGGGCGATGATCCCCGGATGGCGGCAATGACCACCCGCACCACGCGCCCGTGGATCTTGACCGCCTCCCTCAAAGCCTCCCGATCAAATCCCATCGCGTACCCTCCTGATGCCGCGCCAGATCTCTTCCGCCGTGGCGGGCGCGTCCAGCGCCGGGTAAGCCTTGCCGCAGGCCGCCACCGCGTTCGACAGCGCCAGCCAGGCCGAGATGCCCAGCATGAAGGGCGGTTCGCCCACCGCTTTCGAGCGATAGATCGTGTCCTCGCGGTTTTGTCCGTCCCAAAGCGACACGTTGAAAATGTCGGGCCGGTCCGAACAGGCCGGGATCTTGTAGGTCGAGGGCGCATGCGTGGTCAGCCGCCCCTTGCCGTCCCAGACCAGTTCTTCGGTGGTCAGCCAGCCCGCGCCCTGCACGTAACCGCCTTCGACCTGTCCCTTGTCCAGCGCCGGGTTCAGCGAGGCACCCGCATCATGCAGGATATCGGTGCGCAGAATGCGGTTTTCACCGGTCAGCGTGTCCACCGCCACTTCGGTAATGGCCGCGCCATAGGCGAAGTAATAGAATGGCCGCCCATGGCCCTTGATCCGGTCCCATTCGATCTTGGGGGTCTTGTAGAACCCGGTCGCCGACAGGCTGATCCGGCCCTGATAGGCCAGCGCCGCCGCCTCGGCAAAGGTATAGCGCGCCTCGCCCACCTCGACATGGCCATCGCCAAAGCGCACCGATTGCGGATCGGCCTGATGCCGCTCGGCCAGGAAATCGGCCATCCGGTCGCGGATCGTGTCACAGGCCGCCTTGACCGCCATGCCATTCAGGTCGCTGCCCGACGAGGCCGCCGTTGCCGAAGTATTCGGCACCTTGGCGGTGTCGGTCGCGGTGATCTTGATCGCCTCCAGCGGAATGCCGAACCGGCTGGCCGCCACCTGCGCCACCTTCTGGAACAGGCCCTGTCCCATCTCGGTGCCGCCATGGTTCAGATGCACCGAGCCGTCCTGATAGACATGCACCAGCGCGCCGGCCTGATTCAGGTGCGTCAGCGTGAACGAAATCCCGAATTTAACCGGCGAAAAGGCGATGCCTTTCTTGACCACCCGGTTTTCGGCGTTCCATTTCTCCACCGCCGCCTTGCGCGCGGCATAATCCGACGAGACCAGCAGCGCCTCCGTCATTTCATGCAGCTCGAAATCCTCGACCTCCATCCCGTATGGCGTGGTGTTCTTCATCTTTTCCGAAATGCTCCGGGAGCCAGCGCCCCCCTGCGACGGCGCGGCATAGTAATTCCGCCGCCGCAGCTCGACCGGGTCGATCCCCAGCGCGTGTGCGGCGTGGTCCATCACCCGCTCGATCGCGACCATTCCCTGTGGCCCGCCAAACCCGCGATAGGCGGTGGCGGACTGGGTGTTGGTCTTCAGCCGGTGGCTTTCGATCCGCGCATTCGGCAGCAGATAGGCATTGTCCGAATGCAGCATCGCCCGGTCGGCAACCGGCAGCGACAGGTCCTGCGCCCAGCCACAGATCGCGTATTGCAGGAACGAGACCCCCTGTATGTGACCTTCTGCGTCAAAGCCCGCCCGATACGAAATACGAAAGGCGTGGCGCTTGCCGGTGATGACCATGTCGTCATCACGGTCATAGCGCATCTTGCAGGCGCGGCCGGTGGCGCGCGCCGCGATGGCGCAGGCCACGGCCAGCGCGTTGCCCTGGCTTTCCTTGCCGCCGAAACCGCCGCCCATGCGGCGGGTCTCGACGCGCACGCCATGCATCGGCACGCCCAGGGCCTCGGCCACCTTGTGCTGAATCTCGGTCGGGTGCTGGGTCGAACTGTGCACCAGCATGTCACCGCCCTCGTTCGGCACCGCCAGCGCGGCCTGACCTTCCAGATAGAAATGCTCCTGTCCGCCCATCTCGAACGTGTCTTCGATGACATGGGCCGCGGTGGCGATGGCGGCCTCGGCATCGCCCTTGGCATAGATGCGCGGCCCTTCTTCGAAGCGGCTGTCGGCGGCCAGTGCCTCTTCGACGGTCAGAATCGGGGTGTCCTCGGCATATTCCACCTTGCCCAGCCGCACCGCCTTGCGTGCCGCCAGATGGCTGGTGGCCACCACCAGAAACACCGGCTGGCCGACATAGTTCACGCTGCCGTCCGACAGCAGCGGCTCGTCATGGATCGAGGGCGAGACATCGTTGGCAAAGGGCAGGTCATCCGCCGTCATCACCAGAACAACGCCTGCGGCCGCACGCACCGCCGACAGGTCCATCGACGTGATGCTGCCCTTGGCAATCGGGCTTTGGCCAAAGGCCAGATGCAGCGTGCCTTTGGGCGTCGGGATGTCATCGACATACCGCGCGGTGCCCGCCACATGCAGGGGCGCCGCGTCATGGGGAAGCGGTTTGGTCACGCTCATGCCGTCACCTCCAATACGTTGGTCACTTCGCCCTGATCCTCGGCGAAATAGCGCTCCAGCATCGCGCGCGCGGTTTCCAGCCGGTATTCGGCCGAGGCGCGCATGTCCGTAAGCGGTGTGAAATCGTCGTCAAAGGCGGGCAGGGCGTCCCTGACGGTCGTTTCCGTCCACGGCTTGCCGGTCAGTGCCGCCTCGACGGCGCTGGCGCGTTTCGGGATGCCCGCCATGCCGCCAAAGGCGATGCGCGCGCCGGTTACCACGCCGTCCGAGACGGTGATGTTGAAACAGCCGCACACGGCCGAGATATCCTGATCGAACCGCTTGCTCAGCTTGTAGCATTTCAGCCGGTCCGCCTGACGGGCAAAACTGATGGCCTCGACAAACTCGCCTTTGGCCCGGTCCTGCTTGCCATAGTCGATAAAGAACTCTTCCAGCGGCAGGTCGCGGCGGGTATCGCCCTTGCGCAGATGCAGCGTGGCCCCCAGCGCGATCAGCGCCGGTGGGTTGTCACCGATGGGCGAGCCATTGGCGATATTGCCGCCCACGGTGGCGGCATGGCGCACCTGCACGCTGGCATAGCGGCGGATCATCTCGGCATAAGACGGATGCAGCCCGGCAATCGCCGCGCCCATCCGGTTCATGTCCACCATCGCGCCAAAACGCACCTGCGTATCGGTGATCTCGATTCGTTTCAGGTCGTCGCAGCCCGCCAGAAAGATCACCGGGTCCAGATCGCGCAACTGCTTGGTCACCCACAGGCCCACATCGGTCGCGCCTGCGACCAGAACCGCGTCAGGGTTGGCGGCATAGACCTCGGCCAGTTCGTCCGATGACCGGGGCATCATCGGCGAGGTGGCCTTGGTCGCAACCGGTTTGTCCTTGACCCAGACCGGCACCGGCTGGGCCTCGATCGCTTCCGCGGCGCGGATGATCGGGGCATAGCCGGTGCAGCGGCACAGGTTTCCGGCCAGCTGGGTGTCGTGATCGGTGGCGCCCTCGGCGTGGCTGGCGACCATCGACATCACGAAGCCGGGCGTGCAGAACCCGCATTGCGAGCCGTGATGCTCGACCATGGCCGCCTGCGCCGGGTGCATCTGGCCATCCGGGCCGCAGGCCCCCTCGACCGTGCGCACCGCCTTGCCGTGCAGCTGCGGCAGAAACAGGATGCACGAGTTCAGCGCCTTGGCGCCATCCTCGTCCGTGACCATGACGGTGCAGGCGCCGCAATCGCCTTCGTTGCAGCCCTCCTTGGTGCCGGTCAGCCCGCGTTCCTCGCGCAGCCAGTCCAGCAGAGTTGCGGTTGGCGAAATATCCGCCAACTCCACAGTCTCTCCGTTCAGAAGAAACGTGATCTTCATGAGTGAAACCCGTCGCCTTACCCCGTTGGCCCCAGTTGCCCTCCTTCGATGCGACGTAGAAAGAGGTGCGGGCTTATCGTCTTGTCTCAGGTTAGAAACAGCAGGTGCGATCTGGCAAGAAAAACCAATCGTCGGGACAGGCGACGCACAGGGCCAGCGTCATTTTGTCCTGCCGATTTTTGACATAAGTCAATGAATGTAGAAGAAATTCCTGCAGAATGCCCTGCTCGGCCTCGAAACACCTTCTGGATTTTCCGAATAATCAGGTTTCGTTTTTTGGGCATCGGGTGGTAGTCAGCCGATTGTCTGCGCCCGAGTCAAATCAGCGAAAACAGGCGCTGCACGCCGATGCAGATTGCCAAAACCCCCACCGCAATCGTCAGCGGGCGTTTGGGCGCCACGGCTGCCAGGCGTCCACCGACTAAAGCGGCAGGAACGCCCCCGGCCACCAGCCCGGCAACCGGGAAAAGCACGTCTTGCAGGTCGCGTCCTCCGCCCCATTGGCCCAGCTTGAACGTGGTCATCAGAACCGCAAATACGGTGATGCTGACCGTCAGCTCGGCCACCGCAGACGATCCGATGGCCCGCCGAGGTTCATGCCCCGAACCGATCAGCGCGCTTGTCACGACCGGTCCCCAGCTGCCGCCAATTCCTTCGATCAGCCCGCCGGTCGCTCCGACTGCCGTGACCCGCCCTGACGCCAGAAATCCTGGCGACCGGCCCGAAAGGCCCCGCCACAGGATCAGACTGCCAATCAGCAACAGGTATGACGAGATGAAGATCGTCAGCACCGGCCGTTTCAACTCGCCCAGGATCAGCGCCCCGACAATGCCACCCAGAATGCCGGCCACAGCCAGCCGGACAACCAGTTTGCGATCGATGTTTCCGTTCAGCGTGTGCGACACGCTCGACGCGACACCTGTCGGAATCTTGGCCGCGTTCACGCTCGCCGAAACCAGCGGCGGCGGTACGCCCTGCGCCAGCAGAACCGATGATGAGATGATACCGAAACCCATGCCCAGAGCGCTGTCGGCAAGCTGTGCAAAAAAGCCCACAAATGCGAAAGTCAGGAACAGGTCCACCGCGACTCGCTGGAAAAGAGCCAAATCTCCGAATCGTTATTCCTGCGCGCAGGAAACTGCAATTTGCATTTTGAAGCTCAGGCGCGACTTGAGTGATGGAAGCCGTGACCATGATCGCCTATCGTGACGCCATGAGCAGCACCCCCCGATTCATCCATCTTCGCGTTCACACCGAATATTCCCTTCTGGAAGGGGCAATGCGGCTGAAAAAGCTGCCCGGCCTGTGCGAAAAGATGGACATGCCCGCCGTCGCGGTGACCGATACCAACAGCATGTTTTCGGCGCTGGAGTTCTCCGTCGCCGCCAGCGGCGCGGGCATTCAGCCGATCATCGGCTGTCAGGTGGATCTGACCTATGTGCAGGCGCAGCCGGGCGAAAAGCCGAAATCCCCCGCGCCAGTGGTGCTGCTGGCCCAGTCAGAGGCCGGGTATGAAAACCTGATGAAGCTCAGCTCCTGCCTTTATGTGGACAACGGCGGGCAACTGCCGCAGGTCACCCTGGATGAGCTGGAACGCCACGCGGACGGGCTGATCTGCCTGACCGGCGGGCCGGGCGGCCCGGTTGGGCGGCTGTTGCAACAGGGCCAGCGCCCGGCCGCCGAGGCGCTGGTGGACAGGCTGGCCGCGATGTACCCCGACCGGCTCTATGTCGAGCTGCAACGCCATCCGGGCGAAGACGGACAGCCCGAGGCGGAACGCCTGACCGAACGCGGCCATGTCGAAATGGCCTATTCCAGAAACCTGCCGCTGGTTGCCACCAACGACGTCTTTTTTCCGACCCCCGACATGTACGAGGCGCATGACGCGCTGATCTGTATCGCCGAGGGGGCCTATGTCGACCAGCAGGAAGGCCGCCGCCGCCTGACCGCGCAGCACTATTTCAAATCGCAACAGGAAATGATCACCCTGTTTGCCGATTTGCCCGAGGCGGTCGAGAACACCGTCGAAATCGCGAAACGCTGCGCCTTCATGGCCTATCGCCGCGACCCGATTCTGCCCAAATTCGCAGATGACGAGGTGCAGGAACTGCGGCGTCAGGCCAACGAGGGCCTGCAACAGCGCCTCGCGGTCATTCCCCATGCTGTTACGCCCGAGGAATATCAGGAACGGCTGGATTTCGAACTGGGCATCATCGAGGGCATGGGCTTTCCCGGTTATTTCCTGATCGTTGCCGATTTCATCAAATGGGCCAAGGATCATGACATTCCCGTCGGCCCCGGCCGGGGCTCGGGCGCGGGTTCGCTGGTGGCCTATGCGCTGACCATCACCGACCTCGATCCGCTGCGCTATTCGCTCCTGTTCGAACGCTTCCTGAACCCCGAGCGGGTCAGCATGCCGGACTTCGACATCGACTTCTGCATGGACCGCCGCGAAGAGGTAATCCGCTACGTGCAGGGCAAATACGGGCGCGACAAGGTGGGCCAGATCATCACCTTTGGTGCGTTGCTGTCCAAGGCCGCCGTGCGCGACATCGGGCGGGTGCTGCAGATGCCTTATGGCCAGGTGGACCGGCTGTCCAAGATGATCCCGGTCGAAGGCGTCAAGCCCGTTTCGATCGAAAAGGCGCTGAAAGACGAACCGCGGCTGCGCGAAGAGGCCCGCAACGAAGAGGTGGTGGAGCGCCTGCTCAATTACGGCCAGCAGGTCGAGGGGCTGTTGCGCAACGCCTCGACCCACGCCGCCGGTGTGGTGATCGGCGACCGGCCATTGGACGCGCTGGTGCCACTCTATCAGGACCCGCGCTCGGACATGCCCGCGACCCAGTTCAACATGAAATGGGTGGAACAGGCCGGTCTGGTGAAATTCGACTTTCTGGGTCTCAAGACGCTCACCGTGATCCAGAACGCCGTTGACCTGATCCGAAAGTCGGGCCGCGACCTGCACGTGGCCGCCGACGGCACGCAGCTTTACGACCCGCCCGAAGGCGCGGTGAACGAGATCAACGCCATCCCGCTGGATGACGAGGCGACCTACAAGCTCTATTCGGCGGCAAAGACGGTTGCGGTGTTTCAGGTGGAAAGCTCGGGCATGATGGATGCGCTCAAGCGCATGAAACCCACCTGTATCGAGGATATCGTGGCCCTCGTGGCGCTCTATCGCCCCGGCCCGATGGAGAACATCCCCACCTATTGCGAAGTCAAGAACGGCTTGCGCGAGATCACATCCGTCCACCCCCTGATCGACCACATCCTCGAAGAAACCCAGGGCATCATCGTCTATCAGGAACAGGTGATGCAGATCGCACAGGTGATGGCGGGCTATTCGCTCGGCGGCGCCGACCTGCTGCGCCGCGCCATGGGCAAGAAGATCAAAGAGGCGATGGACGCCGAACGCCCGAAATTCGAAAAGGGCGCGGCAGAAAACGGGGTCGACAAGAAAAAGGCCTCCGAGGTTTTCGACCTGCTGGAAAAATTCGCCAACTACGGCTTCAACAAGTCTCACGCCGCCGCCTATGCGGTGGTCAGCTACCAGACCGGCTGGCTCAAGGCCAATCACCCGGTCGAGTTCATGGCCGGTGTCATGAACTGCGACATCCACCTGACCGACAAGCTGGGCGTCTATTTCGAAGAGGTCCGCAAGGGGCTGGGCCTGCCTTATGTGCCGCCCTGCGTGAACCGGTCGCTGGCAACATTCGACGTGGTGAATGGCGAACTGGTCTATGCGCTGGGCGCGCTCAAGAACGTGGGCGTCGAGGCGATGAACCTTGTGGTACAGGGGCGGGGCGACAAGCCTTTTGTCAACCTCTTCGACGTCGCCCGCCGGGTCGATCTGAAAAAGGTCGGCAAGCGGCCCTTGGAAATGCTCGCCCGCGCCGGGGCCTTTGACCAGCTCGACCCCAACCGCCGCCGCGTCTTCGACAGTCTCGAGGCGCTGGTGCAATACTCGGCCGCGATTCACGAGCAGAAGAACTCGAACCAGGTGTCGCTGTTTGGCGAGGCCGGCGACGACCTGCCCGAACCGCGCCTCAGCCAGACCCCCGACTGGCTGCCCGCCGAGCGGCTGAGCGAGGAATTCAAGGCCATCGGCTTCTACCTTTCCGGACACCCGCTGGACGATTACATGCCGTCGCTCAAGCGCAAGCAGGTGATGACGCTGGACGAGGTGACGGAAAAGGCCCGTTCCGGCCCGCTGATCGCCAAGATGGCCGGTGTCGTGGCCGGTCGGCAGGAGCGCAAATCCGCCCGCGGCAACCGTTTTGCCTTTGCCCAGCTTTCCGACCCCACAGGTGCCTACGAGGTCACGCTGTTCTCGGAAACGCTGGAGAAAAGCCGCGAGTTTCTGGAAACCGGCGCCCATGTGGTGCTGACCGCCGAAGCGACGATGGAGGCGGACCAGCTGAAACTTCTGGGCCGCTCCGTCGGCCCCATCGACGCCGCCGTGGCCGAGGCCGGTGCAACCGGCCTGCGCATCTTCGTGGACGAGGTTCAGGCCCTGCCCGTCGTCGCCCGGGTGTTGGAAGATGCGGCATCAGCGGCGCGCGGGGCCTCAAAGGGGCCGATCCAGCTCTGCCTGCTGGCCCCCGGCCTGCCCGGCGATGTCGAGATGGATCTGGGTCAGGATTTCCCGATCACCCCCCAGATCAAGGGCGCGATCAAATCGCTTGAAGGGGTCATCGACGTCGAGGAACTCTAGCCATCCCACCCCTTTGTGGAAATCCGGTTTGGACAGGGACATCTGTTCAAGCTACCATGGACAAAGAAGGATTTTCGTAGGGGAGGACGGGATGACCGATCTCAGACATTACAGAACCCTGTGCGCGGCCCTTGCCGCCGCACTGTTCCTCGCGCTGCCACACATGGCCGAGGCCGACAAGAAAACGGACAACGCGGTCAAGGGCGCGCTGATTGGTGCCGGTGTCGGCGCTCTGGTCGGTGACAGCAAGGGCGCTGCCGCCGGCGCCGTGGTCGGGGCCATCATCGGCGCCAACAAGGATTGACGAGTTACACGGGCCAAACCACCGGTTCCGAGTTCAGGAGGTTGCCTGCCATGCACGGGAAATGGATTTTCAACGGGGCTGCACTATTGACGATCACCGCCACGCCCCTTCTGGCCGATGCCGAAGCCGAACAGATGGTAGAGGACGCGATGCCGGTCATGTATCACACCTGCGCCAGCGTCATCGAAGAGGCGGACGGCGATGACGAATACGTCGTCGAGGTGGTCCGGAAAATGGCCGCGCTGTCACTTTATAACCGCGAGGTGAATATCGAGGACCACGCCGCCACGGACGCCGAAAAGGCGGCTCTTCGCCAGACCTTCATCGACGCTTTGCGGGCAGGGTGCGAAGGCGATCAAGACGCCCTTCTCGCCGGTGTGGTCGATGACGCGGTGAAATCCTCGTTGGGCCTGTGATCCGGTAATGCCCTGAATTTTCTGGCGTACGGCCCGAGAAATCTCGATTGCGCACAGACAGGTCTCAATCTGGACAACATCCTGAGCGATAGGCAGCTTTGAGGCTGACTACTTATGGGTGCAAAGCATGTTTCGATTGATTTACAGGCAACGTCGCCGGTTGCTGTTTGGGACGTTCTTTCTGATGACCACCGGAGTCATTCAATTCTCAAACGAGTATCCGGGTCAATTTGATGAAATGGCGTCTGTCAGTGGCCCGGCGATAGCGTGGCTGGCAATGGGGTTGACCTTGCTTATAGCAAGCGGGGCCGTTTTTGCAGGGCTTGCACTCTTCATCCTGATATTCCGCCGCATGCGCATGATGGTCGAAATCGTGCCATTTTGGCTTGTTTTCAATGAAACGTTCAATCCGGCGCAATCGATGGTGGATCTTTTTGAACTGCCTGCGGCGATGACCGGGATTATCAGCCTCGTGATATTGCTGACCTTCATTTCCGTCACCTACGGGGTCGTGCTGGATCGATTTCGCTTTGGTCTGGATTGGAAATCCAAACGGCGCGTGCGCGTAAACCGCCCTGTCGAGGAAGTTTGGAGTGCATTTGCAATAGCTGATCATGGAGCTGAGCCAAATTGGAATCCTGTCCTGTACGAGGCCAGACCCGTTCCCGATGACCCGAATAGTTTCGACGTTTATTACACGATGGGTCCGTCCATATTTCAGCACCAGCGGCAGACCGTTCTGAACAGCGAAGCGCCACGGCACTATCGCTATCGATTTTCCGGAAACATCAGCGCGAAAAACCATCGACTGACCGATGGAGAGTTCGACGTGACGCTTGAACCCGATGGCAAGGGTGGAACCTGCGTCACGGCCTTCCAGCACAACAAGGCCATGCTGCCGCGCAATGCCCTGGAACTTTGGTTTGACGATCAGCTTGGGGACGCCCTCGACGGGTTTGCCGCTCGATTACGCGGCAAGCGCGACTGGTCAATGACTGGTTTGTGGCAACGCAAGGTTCTCAGCCTGTCATAGGGGCTGAGTTCCTTGCTTAGTAATGCGGCGGGCGTTCGTCGCCCAGAACGATCCCGCCCGATCCTTCCTGCTCGCGCGCGGCCTCGCGCTGCATCAGCATCTCGACACGGCGGGTCAGCCGGTCGATCTCGGCCTGTTGGCGCGCGACCACGGCGCTCAGGTCATCGACGCTGCGCGTCAGGTGCGCGATCTGTTCCTCGAGATGCTGCATCGGCTGGCCCCCTGATTGTGCTGCCCCCGCTCATACAGGCGCGACGTCACACTTGCCAGCCCCGCCACCCAACGCAAGGCTGAAAAGCAGGAGGGGACCGCCATGACCATTCTGACAGACATCACCGGGCCGATCACCACCATCGCCCTCAACCGCCCCGAGGCGCGCAACGCGGTCGATCCCGCCACGGCGCGGGCGCTTTACGCTGCGTTTCTCGCCTTCGAGGCGGACGAGACGCAACAAGTCGCCATTCTGACCGCCACGGGCGGCTATTTCTGCGCGGGCTTCGATCTCAAGGCGGCCGGATCGGGGCAGGCAGATGGCTGGATTTCCTCGCTGGACATTCCCGCCGGCTGGACCGACCCGATCCATGACCCGCGCCCCGGCCCGATGGGGCCGTCGCGGTTGATGCTCTCGAAACCGGTCATCGCCGCCATCGAAGGCCCGGCGGTGGCGGGCGGCATGGAACTGGCCGCGTGGTGCGATCTGCGGGTGATGGCCACGGGCGCGGTGACCGGCGTGTTCTGCCGCCGATGGGGCGTGCCGCTGATCGACGGCGGCGCCGTCAGGCTGCCCGCGATTCTGGGGCAGGGGCGGGCCAACGACCTGATCCTCACCGGACGCCCCGTCGACGACGCCGAGGCTTTGGCCCTGGGCTTTGCCAACCGGACCTGCCCCAAGGGCGAGGCTCTGGCGGTGGCGCAGGATCTGGCCCGCGATCTCGCCCGCTTTCCGCAGGCCTGTCTGCGCGCCGATCACCTGTCGGCCCGGATGCCGCCCGCCGATCTGGCCGCCGCCCTGCGCCGCGAATGGCGCTCGGCCGCCGCATTCACAGCCGAGGGGCGCGCGGGCGCGGCGCGGTTTGCCTCGGGCAGGGGGCGGTCTGGGGATTTCCGCGAAATCTGACGGAACGGCCAGGGGAATGACCCGACATGCGGGCCTGCGGCAGCGCATTGCCTTGCCCCTGCGTGGACCATCGGCTAGACCGCGCGCGAAACAGGAATATCCGCAAGGACGCCCCACATGGCCAAGCCCAAGAAACAGCCCCGCCCCAAGGCCGTGACGCCGAAAGGGTTCCGCGACTATTTCGGCTCGGAAGTCACGCAGCGCGCCGAGATGCTGCGAACCATCGCAGGCGTCTATCATCGGTACGGCTTTGACGCGCTGGAAAGCAGCGCGGTGGAAACCGTCGAGGCGCTGGGCAAGTTCCTGCCCGACGTGGATCGCCCGAACGAAGGCGTCTTTGCATGGCAGGAGTTTGACGAGGGCGGAAATGGCGACTGGATGGCCCTGCGCTATGACCTGACCGCGCCTCTGGCCCGCGTCTATGCCCAGCACCGCAACGACCTGCCGACGCCTTATCGCCGCTATGCGATGGGTCCGGTCTGGCGGAATGAGAAGCCGGGACCGGGGCGGTATCGTCAATTCTATCAATGCGATGCCGATACGGTCGGCACCGCCTCGATGGCCGCCGACGCCGAGATCTGCGCCATGCTGGCCGACACGCTGGAAGAGGTTGGAATTCCCCGTGGGGATTACCTGATCCGGGTGAATAACCGAAAGGTATTGAATGGTGTGCTGGAGGCGATGGGACTTGGCGATGATCAAGCTGCCCGTGACAATGTCCTCCGCACTATCGACAAGTTCGACAAGGTAGGTGAACAGGGTGTACGCGAGTTGCTGACCAAGGGTCGTCTGGACGCGTCGGGCGCGTTTATCGACGGTGTCGGCCTTAGCGATTATCAGGCCGAGCCGGTTATCGCCTTCCTGACGTCGAAAGCCGCAGACACCGCCGGAACACTGGCCAACCTTCGCATTGCGGTGGGTGACAGCAAGATCGGGGCGGATGGGATTGCTGAACTGGAACAGATCGCTGACCTCCTTGCCGCCCAGGGCTACGGCCCCGACCGCATCGTCATCGACCCCTCCGTCGTCCGTGGCCTCGGCTATTACACCGGCCCGGTCTACGAGGCCGAGCTGACCTTCGAAATCTTCGACGAGAAAGGCCGCAAGCGGCAGTTCGGCTCGGTCGCGGGGGGCGGGCGCTATGACGATCTGGTCAAGCGCTTCACCGGACAGGAAGTGCCTGCGACCGGCGTGTCCATCGGTGTTGACCGGCTGCTGGCGGCCCTGCGCGAAAAGGGCCGGATGCAGGCCGTTGAACATGGCCCCGTCGTGGTGACGGTGATGGATCGCGACCGCATGGCCGACTATCAGGCGATGGTGGCCGAGCTGCGCAACGCCGGCATCCGGGCCGAGGTCTATCTGGGCAACCCCAAGAACTTCGGCAATCAGCTCAAATACGCGGACAAGCGCAACTCTCCGGTCGCGGTGATCGAAGGCGGCGACGAAAAGGCCAAGGGCATCGTGCAGATCAAGGACCTGATCCTTGGCGCCAAGATCGCCGAAAGCGCCACGCTGGAGGAATGGAAAGAACGCCCCAGCCAGTTCGAGGTCCCGCGCGCCGACCTGGTCGCCAAGGTGCGTGAAATCCTCGACGGGCAGGGCTGACGATGCCGAACCGGTCCCAGATACAGGCCCGCGCCGCGATGATGCGCGTGCGTTTCGAGGCCGCCGGCGCGCAGGTGGTCGACCCGCCGCTGCTGCAACCGGCGGATTTGCTGCTTGACCTTTACGGCGAGGATATCCGCGCCCGCGCCTATGTCACCTCAGACGCGCTGCGGGGCGAACAGATGCTGCGCCCCGATTTCACCGTGCCGGTGGTGCAGATGCATATGAACGACGGCGCCGAACCGGCCCGCTACACCTATTCGGGCGAGGTGTTCCGCCGTCAGGAACTCGACCCCGACCGCGCCAATGAATACGTGCAGGTGGGCTATGAGGTGTTCGACCGCGAGGACCCGGCGGCAGCCGATGCCGAGGTGTTCTCGCTCTTTGCCCTGCAACTGCGCGGGCTGCCCCTGCGGGCGGCCACCGGCGATATCGGCATCCTGATCGCCGCCGTTCAGGGGCTGAACACGACCGAACGGCGCAAGGCCGCGCTGATGCGCCACCTGTGGCGGCCCCGGCGGTTCCGGGCGCTGATCGACCGCTTTTCCGGACGGGCAGCGGAACCGGCAAGCCGTACGGCGCTGCTGGCCTCGGCCAATCCGATGGCCTGCGACGCTCCGGCCATCGGCAAGCGCGGCGCGGCCGAGATCGCCGAGCGGATCGAGGCGCTGCGCGCGGACAAGGCGGCGGGTCCGATCTCGGATCATGAGATCGCCGGTCTGGAAACTCTGATGGCGGTGCGCGAAACCATGCCCTTTGCGCTGGAGCGCCTGCGTGACGTGGCGGTGGACCTGCCGCAGATCACCCCGGCGCTCGACCGGCTCGAAGCGCGGATCAAGGCCCTTGCGGCGCGCGGCGTCGATGTCGACCGGCTGGATTTCGAGGCCTCCTATGGCCGGACCTCGATGGAGTATTACGACGGTTTCGTCTTTGGCTTCTATGCCGAGGGCCGTCCCGACCTGCCGCCCGTCGCAACCGGCGGGCGCTATGACGCGCTGACGCGGCATCTGGGCAATGGCAAGGAAATCCCCGCCATCGGCGGCGTGCTGCGCCCCGACCTGATGCTCGAGATCGAGGAGGCCGCGGCATGAGCGTGAAACTGGGTGTCCCCTCCAAGGGCCGGCTCATGGACAAGACCTTTGCATGGTTCGAAAAGCGGGGCGTCTCGCTCAGCCGGGCCGGGGCCGACCGCGAATATGCCGGTCGCGTCGATGGCATCGACGGGGTGTCTCTGGTGCTGCTGTCCGCCGGGGAAATTCCCCGCGAACTGGCGGCGGGACGCATACACATGGGCGTCACCGGAACCGACCTGATCCACGAAAAGCTGCCCCGCTGGGAACAGCAGCTTGAACACGTGGCCGCGCTCGGATTTGGTCAGGCCGATCTGGTGGTCGCGGTTCCGGCCTGCTGGGTCGATGTGGATACGCTCGATGATCTGGACGCGGCGGCCTCGGCCTTTCGCCGCTCGCACGGCCACCGCCTGCGCATCGCCACCAAGTATCACCGTCTGGTGCGCGAGTTCCTGAACGGGGCCGGCGTCGCCGATTACACGCTGGTCGACAGCCAGGGCGCGACCGAAGGCACCGTCAAGAACGAAACCGCCGAGGCGATAGCCGATATCACCTCCAGCGGCGAGACGCTGCGCGCCAACCATCTCAAGATCCTGGCGGACGGTCTGGTTCTCAAATCGCAGGCCACGCTGTGGCGCAGCCGCGTTGCGCATTGCGAAGGCCAGGACAAAAAGACCCTGACCGCCCTGATCGACAAGCTGCGCTGACGGGCGTCTGCCCTACAGCACGCCAATCTCGGCCAGCGCCCGGTTCAACTCGTCCGGCAGCGCATCGTCCTGCACCCGCCCTCTGGGCAGGTCGGGCGGCGTGTCCTCGGGCTTTAGGTAACGCCAGCCCTGAAACGGGCGTTTCTGCGCGCTCTGGGTGCGATGCAGGTCCGGTTCCAGCACGATGGCGCAGCGGCGGATGCCGTCCTGCCCCATCACCTCGTCCAGCCGCAGGATGCGCTGGCGGCACTGCACCAGACCCTTGATCACCCAATAGATCGAACCGCCGTTCAATATCTCGGTCTCGCGCTTGGGCCACATGCGGGTGACATGGCGCGGCAACCCGTCCTCGGTCTGCGCTGCGCGCGTGCGCTGCCACTCGTCCAGCGTGTCAACGCTTTCCGAGCCGACCGAAAGCTTGATCAGGTTGATGTACTTATCCACAACTTCCCCACAGAGTCGTCCCAAGGCCCGACTTCATATTGTAGCCCGGCAACAGAATTCATCAACCTATTGTGACGAGCCTCACAATAGGTTTAATCTGGATACCTCTTCCGGAACAGGGAATCACACATGAGCCGCTTTGCCGCCCCCATCGCCGAGCAGATCTGGGATATGAAATACCGCTTCAAACAGGCGGATGGCACCCCCATCGATCAGACGGTTGAAGACAGCTGGCGGCGCATCGCCCGTGATCTCGCGCGGGTCGAGAATGACCCCGCGCATTGGGAGGATAAATTCTTCGAGGCACTGGAAGATTTCAAATATCTGCCCGCCGGGCGCATCACCGCAGGCGCAGGCACCGCGCGGCAGGTGACGCTGTTCAACTGCTTCGTCATGGGCACCATCCCCGACAGCATGGGCGGTATCTTCGACATGCTGAAAGAGGCCGCGCTGACCATGCAGCAGGGCGGCGGCATCGGTTACGATTTCTCGACCATCCGCCCGCGCGGCGCGGATGTGAAAGGTGTGGCGGCAGATGCCTCGGGCCCGCTCAGCTTTATGGATGTGTGGGACGCCATGTGCCGCACGATCATGTCCGCGGGCTCGCGTCGCGGCGCGATGATGGCGACCATGCGCTGCGATCACCCCGATATCGAACAGTTCATCACCGCCAAATCCGACCCGGCACGCCTGCGCATGTTCAACATGTCGGTGCTGGTGACCGACGCTTTCATGGAGGCGGTCAAGGCCGACGGCCCGTGGGAGCTGGTCTTCGACAACAAGATCTATCACACCGTGCAGGCGCGCGATCTGTGGAACAAGATCATGCAGGCGACCTATGACTATGCCGAACCGGGCGTGATCTTCATCGACCGCATCAATCAGGCCAACAACCTCAGCTATGTCGAAACCATCGCCGCCACCAACCCCTGCGGCGAACAGCCGTTGCCGCCCTATGGGGCCTGCCTGCTGGGCTCGATCAACCTGGCGCGGCTGGTCACCAACCCGTTCGAGGCGAACGCGGAACTGGACCCCGCGGCGCTCGGGGATCTGGTGGCGACAGCCGTGCGGATGATGGACAACGTGGTGGACGTGTCGAAATTCCCGCTGCCCGAACAGGCCGCCGAGGCGCAGGCCAAACGCCGCATCGGCCTTGGCGTCACCGGGCTGGCCGACGCGCTCCTGATGCTGGGCCTGCGCTATGGCTCGGACGAGGCGGCGCACCAGACCGAACGCTGGTTGCACGCCATTGCCCGCGCCGCCTATCTGGCGTCGGTCGATCTGGCCAAGGAGAAAGGCGCGTTCCCCCTGTTCGATGCCGAAAAATTCCTGGCCAGCGGCACCATGCGCGCCATGGACGATGACGTGCGCGACGCGATCCGCGAACACGGCATCCGCAACGCGCTGCTGACCTCGATTGCGCCCACCGGCACGATTTCGCTTTATGCCGGGAACGTGTCGTCGGGGATCGAGCCTGTCTTTGCCTATGCCTACACCCGCAAGGTGCTGCAGAAAGACGGCTCGCGCACCGAGGAAGAGGTGGTGGATTACGCCGTTCAGATGTGGCGCGACAAATTCGGCGACGCGGCGCTGCCGGACTATTTCGTCAATGCCCAGACCCTGACACCCCTTGATCATGTCAGGATGCAGGCGGCGGCGCAGAAATGGATCGACAGCTCGATTTCCAAGACCATCAACTGCCCCGAGGATATCAGCTTTGACGCCTTCAAGGATGTCTACATGCAGGCCTGGGATCAGGGCTGCAAAGGCTGCACGACCTATCGCCCCAATGATGTGACGGGGAGCGTTTTGAGTGTTTCTTCGTCACCCATTAGCCTGGAGGGGGTGACCTTAGCTGAGCGAATTGAAAGCGCAATGTCACTTCGGAGCATGAACGCAAAACAAACCGCGGAAGCAGCCAAACTTAATGCAACAGCCGTGTACGATATCCTCAAGGGGAAATCACGGTCGCCTAAAATAGATACGATCCGGAAAATCGCCGCAGCTTTGAAGGTGCCGGTTGAGGCACTGTTAGGTAAGAACGAGGGGGCGCCTGAAATTGTCGCCTCTTCTGACGCCGAACCTCAGCGCCCCCACGGCGACGTCATCTACATGTCGGAACCGCTGGACCGCCCGCAATCGCTCGAAGGGTCTACCTACAAGCTGAAATGGCCCGACAGCGAGCACGCGATCTATCTGACCATCAACGACATCATCATCTCGGGGCGCCGCCGCCCGTTCGAAGTATTCATCAACTCCAAGAACATGGAACATTACGCCTGGACGCTGGCGCTGACGCGGATGATCTCGGCCGTGTTCCGGCGCGGCGGCGACGTGTCCTTTGTGGTCGAAGAGCTGAAGGCCGTGTTCGACCCGCGCGGCGGGGCGTGGGTCAAGGGTAAATACATCCCCTCGATCCTGGCCGCGATCGGCGGCGTGATCGAACAGCACATGGTCGCCATCGGCTTTCTGGAAGGCGAGGGGATGGGCCTGAAATCCGACCCCCAGGCACAGGTGGTCAACGCGGGTGAATCACGCGGCAAGGCCTGCCCCAGCTGCGGCCAGTACGACATGCAGATGATCGAAGGCTGCATGACCTGCCGCAGCTGCGGCTATTCCAAGTGCCAGTGACTGCGCGCTGACGGGCCGGAAACCCCGGCCCGTGCCATGCCTCAGGACAGGTGGTGCACTTCCTGCAGGCCATAGACCGGCGTGTCGATGCCCTCCATCCGGGCCTTGATCTGCAGCGACAGGAACTGCGAATAGTGCCGTGACTGATGCAGGTTGCCACCGTGGAACCACAGCGCCTCCTGCTGGGTCGGTTTCCACATGTTGCGCTCTTCGCCTTCCCACGGCCCCGGATCCTTGGTGGTGCCCGACCCCAGCCCCCAGACCTTGCCGACCCTGTCGGCCATCTCCTGCCCGGCCAGATCGGCCACCCAGCCGTTCATCGAGTTATAGCCGGTGGCATAGACGATGACATCCGCGTCCAGATGGGTCCCGTCATCCAGGATCACCCCGGTTTCATCAACCTCGACAACCTGCCCGCGCCTGATCTTGATCTCACCGTCAATGATCAGCTGGCTGGCTCCGATATCGATGTAATAGCCCGAACCGCGCCGCAGGTACTTCATGAACAAGCCGGACTCGTCGTCGCCCCAATCCAGCCAGAACCCCGCTTTTTCAAGCCCGTCATAAAACGCCTTGTCCTGCTCCTTCATCGCCGCATAGGCGGGGATCTGGAACTCGTGCAGGATCGCATAAGGCAGCGAGGCAAAGATCAGATCGGCCTTTTCCGTGGTCATGCCGGCCTGAACCGCGCGCTCGGAATAAAGATCGCCCAGACCGATCTCCATCAAAGTGTCCGACCGCACGATATGGGTCGAGGACCGCTGCACCATGGTGACGTCGACATCGTTCTCCCACAGCGCCGCCGCGATATCATGGGCCGAGTTGTTCGAGCCGACGATCACCGCCTTCTTGCCCTTGTACCTGTCCGGGCCGGGATGCCGCGAGGAATGGTGCTGATCGCCCCTGAATTTTTCCATGCCGGGGAAATTCGGCATATTGGCCTTGCCCGACATGCCGGTCGCCATCACCAGTTGCCTGGGCTTCAGCACGACCTCTTCGCCGTCGCGGTCCACGACCACGGTCCATTCCTTGGCCGCCGCATCATAGCTGGCGGATTTGGCCGTGGTCCGGGTCCAATAGTTCAGCTCCATGACCTTGGTATACATTTCCAGCCAGTCGCCGATCTTGTCCTTGGGCGAAAACACCGGCCAGTTCTCGGGGAACTTGATATAGGGCAGGTGGTCATACCAGACCGGGTCATGCAGGCACAAAGACTTGTAGCGGTTGCGCCAGCTGTCGCCGGGACGGTCGTTGCGCTCGACGATGATGGTCGGCACGCCAAGCTGACGCAGCCTTGCGCCCAGGGCGATCCCGCCCTGACCGCCACCGATGATCAGGCAATAAGGCTGGGTCTTGTACCCAAGCTCCGCCTCTTCCGCCTCGCGCTCCTCTTTCCAGGTGGTGCGGTGCTTGCCCGCTCCGTGTTTCGCCCCCAGCGGGCGCTGGAAACCCTTCGGCTCTTCATGCCCCTTGAGTTCCACCATCGTCGTCAGCAGGGTCCAGATCCGCCCGTCCCTAAGGCGCAACAGACCATAGCCGCGCGCCACCTCCGTTTCGAACTCGATCCAGGCGGTGATTACTCCGCCATCTTCGGCGGCAAGCTCGCCGTCGGCAACTTTCCAGTTCCGCGGCTTTGTCGTGGCCAGTTGGTGGCGCAGCATGTCGGCCACCTGCGCCTTGCCCTCGACCGTTTTGATGTTCCACGTGAACGAAACCAGATCCCGCCAATAGCAATCGTCCTGAAACATTCCGGTTGCGGCCTCGATGTCACCCTGCTCAAGGGCCTTGCCAAACGCATCCAGAAATTCCTGCGTCTGGTCCGTCAATGTCGTGTCGAGCATCTTCTCCTCCCTTTTTTGTTTGCCTTGTTCAGGACAGTCTAAGGGAATTTTTCCATTTCGATCCAGCTTTTCGAAAAAGCCGGGCCAAGGCGGGTTTGAATGCGGCTGCGCTCAAGGACCTGACCTAAGTCAAGTTGCCCGATTCAAATCAGGCGTAGGACTCGGGGCGTATACCAATTCCGAGTCGGATTTTACATGTTCGCCCGTCGCCCTAATCCTTTCCTAACCGCCCGCGCGTTCCAAGCGGTGGCTGGGGTTTTGGGCATCCTCCTGTTGCTGTTGCAGCTTGTCGCTCCGTCGCTGGCGAGCGCGGAGCAGGGTGAATGGATGGAAATCTGCTCGGAGGCAGGGGCGGTGTGGGTACAGGTGACTCCTGAAGACAATAACCCCGACACCGGCCCCTGCCAGGACTGCGCGCACTGCGCCCTGTGCGCGGTGACAGCCGCCGCGCCATTGCCGCAGATGCCCCAAATCGACCCGCTTCGTTTTGTACAAAATGAACAATGGGGGGTGCACGACCTGTACATTTCGCACAAGTCACAGCATCTCTGGCCCGCTGGCCGGGGCCCCCCGTGCGCGCCCCAAGACAGAACCGAACGCGCCCCGCGCGCGTCCATGGCGTCAATCCAAGTAACCGGAGGTGCGCCGTGGTCGTAAGTCGCGCAATCCATTTCCTTCTGGCCCTCGTTCTGTCCTGCGTTGTCGCAATCAGCGCGCGCGCCGACAGTCTTGCCAGCTTTCTTCCTGACATTGATCCGGCTGACCTGGCCCCGGGCGCCGACGCGTTTGGCCCGGTACGCAGCGACGTGAAAGTTGCCCCGGTCCTTCGAGGCGGTGAAACCATCGCGTGGGCTTTTCTGACTTCGGACTTTGTAGGCACGACCGGATATTCCGGCAAACCCATTCACGTGGTTGCCGCCATCGACGCGGATGCTGTTTTGACCGGCGTTCAGCTGGTCAAGCATTCCGAACCCATCGTTCTGATAGGCATTCCCAATTCCCGGATGGTCGAACTGACCGAAGGCTATGCGGGCCTTGACCTGAAACGAGAGGCCGAGACCGGGGGTGAGGGGCATGACCTCGACATCATCTCGGGCGCGACCGTGACGATCATGGTGATCGATGACAGCCTTGTGCGCGGCGGGATCAAAGTGGCCCGCGCGCTGGGTCTGGGCGGTTTGTCCCCGGTGCAGGCTGACGGGCCGCAGCGCGAAGTCGACATGGCGCAGGATGCGGTCTACGACTGGACCACTTTGTCGGGAGACGGCTCGGTCCGGCGGATGACGCTGGATGTCGGGCAGGTCAATGCCGCCTTTGAAGCCACCGGGGATCAGCGCGCGATCAAGCGCCCCGAACCGGGCGAGCCGGATGACACCTTCATCGACATGCATATGGCGCTTGTTTCGGTGCCGTCCATCGGCAAGTCGCTGCTGGGTGAGGCTGAATACCAGAACCTGACCAACTGGCTGGATGAGGGCGAACAGGCCATTCTGGTTCTGGGTCGCGGGGCCTATAGTTTCAAGGGATCGGGCTATGTCCGGGGTGGGATCTTTGACCGGATTCAGCTGATCCAGGGCGACAGTTCGGTGCGGTTCTTCGACAAGCAGCAGCGCCGTCTGGGTGAGGTTGCAGCACCGGATGCCCCCAGCTTTACTGAACTGGATATTTTCAAAATCCCGGCTGATGCCGAGTTTGACCCGGCCGAGCCGTTCCGCCTGCAATTGCTGGTGCAGCGTGCCGTCGGGGCTGTGGAAAAGACCTTTCTGACCTTCGATCTGGGATACAAGCTGCCGGAACAGTACCTGTTGCCGGTCACCGCCCCATCGGTCGTGGATGATGCAACCGGCGAAGCGGCTGCCAAGGCGGCATTGTGGAAACGAATCTGGAAGGACCGCACCGTCGAGATTGCCGGGCTTGGTGTCATGCTGCTGGTGCTGACGGCGACGTTCTTCTTCCAGTTCCATGCCACGATGAATGCGCGTGTGTTCTACTGGTTCCGCATCGGCTATCTGACGATGACCCTGTTTTTCATCGGCTGGTATGCCAATGCACAGCTGAGCGTGGTGAACCTGATGGCGCTGGCGGGCAGTTTGCGCACGGGGTTCTCGTGGGACGCGTTCCTGCTGGATCCGCTGGTCTTTATCCAGTGGTTTGCCGTGGCCGCCGCCCTGCTGTTCTGGGGTCGTGGGGCCTATTGTGGCTGGCTGTGCCCGTTTGGCGCGCTTCAGGAGCTGACCAACAAGATCGCGCGGGCGTTTAAAGTCCCGCAATGGACTTTGCCCTGGGGTCTGAACGAGCGCCTGTGGCCTGCGAAATACATGATCTTCCTGGGCCTTTTTGGTCTGAGTTTCGTGTCAATCCCGCTGGCCGAGCAATATGCCGAGATCGAGCCGTTCAAGACCGCAATCATTCTGAAATTCATGCGCGACTGGCCGTTTGTGGTCTTTGCGCTGGTCCTGCTGGGGATCGGGCTGTTCGTTGAGCGGTTCTATTGCCGCTATCTTTGCCCGCTGGGCGGAGCGCTGGCGATCCCTGCCCGTATCCGCATGTTCGACTGGCTGCGCCGCTACAAAGATTGCGGCACACCCTGTCAGACCTGCGCCAATGAATGCCCCGTTCAGGCGATCCACCCCACCGGTGAGATCAATCCGAACGAGTGCGTCACCTGCCTGCATTGTCAGGTGCTCTATCAGTCCGAGACCAAATGTCCCGTCGTCATCCGCCAGATCAAACGGCGGGCCAAGACAGGGTCGGTCGATCTCAAGACCCCGCTCGGACAACCACCGGCGAACCATCCAAACGCCAAACCGCAAGAAGTTTCCTGAAAGGAGGAACGATCATGTCGGAACACGATAAAAAACTGAACGTCACCCGCCGCGGATTGTTGGGAGCATCCGCCACTGGCGCGGTGCTGGCCGGCACCGGTCTGGGCTCGACCCTGATGACCGCCCGCGAGGCATCTGCCGCGGCCAATGCAAGCCTGGAGCCAGGTGAGCTGGACGAATATTACGGCTTCTGGTCCTCGGGCCAGTCCGGCGAGTTGCGCATTCTGGGCGTGCCGTCCATGCGCGAACTGATGCGGGTGCCGGTGTTCAACCGCTGCTCGGCCACGGGCTGGGGCCAGACCAACGAGTCGCTGAAGGTTCTGACCGAAGGCCTGCTGCCTGAAACCAAGGAATACCTGGCTGCGAACGGCAAGGTCACCTATGACAACGGCGACCTGCACCACCCGCATATGTCGTTCACCGACGGCACCTATGATGGCCGTTATCTGTTCATGAACGACAAAGCCAACACCCGCGTGGCCCGTGTGCGTTGTGACGTGATGAAATGCGACAAGATCATCGAGATCCCGAACGCGCATGACATCCACGGCCTGCGCCCACAGAAATACCCGCGCACCGGCTATATTTTCGCCAATGGTGAACACGAGGCACCGCTGGTCAATGATGGCTCGATCCTTGATGATCCGTCGCAATACGTGAACATCTTTACCGCCATCGACGGTGATACGATGGAAATCGCGTGGCAGGTGATGGTGTCGGGCAACCTCGACAACACCGACTGCGACTATCAGGGCAAATACGCCTTCTCGACCTCGTACAACTCGGAAATGGGTATGAACCTGGCCGAGATGACCGAGAACGAGCTGGACCATGTGGTCGTGTTCAACCTCAAAGGTATCGAAGAGGCCGTAGCGGCCGGGAACTATCAGGAACTGAACGGCGTCAAGGTCGTGGACGGACGTAAAGAGGCGGGTGGAAACCTGACCCGGTACATCCCGATCCCGAACTCGCCGCACGGTGTGAACGCAGCACCCGACAAGAAACACATCATGATCAACGGCAAGCTGTCGCCGACCGTATCCGTGATCGATGTGGAAAAGGTCGATGCGCTGTTCAGCGAAAACGCCGATCCGCGTTCTGCTGTTGTCGCCGAGCCGCAGCTGGGTCTTGGCCCGCTTCACACGGCGTTCGACGGCAAGGGCAACGCCTATACCACCCTGTTCCTGGACAGCCAGGTGGTGAAGTGGAACATCGCCAAGGCGATCGAGGCCTATGCAGGTGCCGATGTTGACCCGATCGTCGACAAGGTCGACGTGCATTACCAGCCGGGTCACAACTCGACCTCGATGGGTGAAACTGCCGAAGCGGATGGCAAGTGGCTGATTTCGATGAACAAGTTCTCGAAAGACCGCTTCCTGAACGTAGGCCCGCTGAAGCCCGAGAATGAGCAGCTGATCGATATCTCCGGTGACAAGATGAAGGTGGTCCATGACGGCCCGACCTTTGCCGAACCGCATGACTCGATCATTGTTCACCGGTCCAAGGTGAACCCGGTCAACGTCTGGGACCGCAACGACCCGATGTGGGAAGAGGCGCGCGCGCAGGCTGCCGCTGACGGTGTCGATCTGGACGAAGGTGCCGAGGAACCGATCCGGGATGGCAACAAAGTGCGGGTCTACATGACCTCGACCGCGCCCGTGTTCAGCATGGAGAAGTTCACCGTCAAACAAGGTGATGAAGTGACGGTCTATGTCACCAACCTGGATGACGTGGATGATGTGACCCACGGCTTCTGCCTGTCGAACTTCGGTATCGCGATGGAAGTTGCGCCGCAGGCCACCGCCTCGGTCACGTTCATTGCCGACCGTCCGGGCGTGCACTGGTTCTACTGCCAGTGGTTCTGCCACGCGCTTCACATGGAGATGCGCGGCCGGATGTTCGTCGAGCCGCGGGGAGCATAACCCATGCGCTGGTCCCTGCTGATACCGCTCCTGCTCGGCTCGCCCCTCTGGGCGGCGGAATGGGATGTACCCAATCGGGCAGGGGCCATTGCTGAGACATTGGCGCAGGCGGAGGAGGGAGACACCCTTCGCCTGTCGCCAGGCGTTTACACAGAGCAGTTGGTTCTGGACCGGCCCGTCACCATCGACGGGCTGGGGCAGGCCACTATCGACGGACAGGGCGCAGGCAGCGTCATCACCATCACCGGGCCGGGTGTAACCGTGCGCGGTCTGACAGTGATCGGCTCGGGCTCGGATCATGAAGGGATCGACAGCGGCATCAAGCTGACCAAGACGGCCAAAGCACCGGTGGTCGAGGATAACGTTCTGATCGGCAACCTCTATGGCGTCGACATTCACGGGGCCAGAGACAGCCTTGTGAAGGGCAACCGGATCGAAGGTCGCCAGGACCGCCACATGAATTCGCGTGGCAATGGCGTCTATGTCTGGAACGCTCCGGGCGCGGTGGTCGATGGCAATGACATCCAATTTGGCCGCGACGGGATCTTCGTGAATTCGTCCAAGAAAAACACGTTCACAAACAACCTGTTTCGCGACCTTCGCTTTGCCGTACACTACATGTACGCCGACAATTCCGAGGTCTCGGGCAATGTTTCAATCGGCAACGATCTTGGCTATGCCGTGATGTTCACCAAACGGGTGAAGATTACCGACAACGTCTCGATCGGCGATCGGGAACACGGAGTCATGCTGAACTATGCCAACCAGAGCGTGATCTCGGGCAATGTGGTGAAGGGGGCCAAGGAAAAGTGCACCTTCCTCTACAATGCCAACAAGAACGAATTCTCGGACAACTGGTTCGAAGGGTGCGGCATCGGCATCCATTTCACCGCCGGGTCCGAGGGCAACAGGATTGTCGGCAATGCGTTTGTCGGCAACCGCACACAGGTTAAATACGTATCGACCCGCTGGGTCGAATGGTCCGAGGACGGTCGCGGCAACTATTGGTCCGATTTTGCGGCCTATGACGTGAACGGCGACGGTGTCGCCGACGCCCCCTATCGCCCCAACGATAGCATGGATCATGTGCTGTGGACTCAACCCGCAGCCAAACTGTTGCTCGGCTCCCCGGCCGTGCAACTGGTGCGCTGGTCGCAATCGGCCTTTCCGGCATTGTTGCCGGGTGGCGTGATCGACAGCAATCCCCTGATGCAAGCCCCGAAACCCCTAGCAATGCAAAAGGTGCCTCATGACGGATAAGGCCCTGACTATTCAGAAAGTACGCAAGGATCGCGGCCCCAACCGCGTTCTGAGCGACGTTGACCTGACCCTTGCCCCCGGCGAGCGCGTGGCGCTGTTGGGTCACAACGGCGCGGGCAAGTCGACGCTGATCAAATCCATTCTTGGGCTGATCCCCATCGACGGCGGATCGATCCGTGTCGGCGATGCCCATCCCGGCAGCGCGACCGCGCGGCGCGATACGGCCTACTTGCCCGAGGCGGTATCGTTCCATCCTGCCCTGACCGGGCGTGAGCAACTGAGCCTGTTCGCCAGCTTGTCTGGAGAGAAAGCCGACATTGCCAGTCTGCTTGATCGTGTCGGACTGAGTGAAGCCCTGGATCGTCGCATCGGCACCTATTCCAAGGGAATGCGGCAGCGTCTCGGGCTGGCGCAGGTTCTGTTGGGCCGCCCCAAAGTGGCCCTGCTGGACGAACCTACCAGCGGGCTTGATCCGATCTCGCGCCAGGATCTTTACGCTATCATCGACGAGTTGGCGGGGCATGGCACAGCGGTGCTGATCGCCAGCCACGCCCTGACCGAGGTCGAGGCCCGTACCGACCGCATCGCCATATTGCGCAGGGGCGTGAAGGTGGCAGATGATACACTGTCGAACCTGTCGGAACTGGCGGGGCTGCCGATCCGGCTGCGCGTGCGCGCGTCGCAGAATGCCGAGGCTCTGGCTGCAGAACTGGGCGGCAGCCGCGTCAATGGAGCATCGGTCGAATTGCTTTGTTCGCCTGCGGACAAGATGCAGGCCCTGCGTCGGATTGCAGGGCTGGGCGATGCAGTGGCAGATGTCGAGATGACACCGCCCAAGTTGGAAGATCTCTATCGTCACTATGCACGGGAGGGCCTGCAATGACTCGGTTTCTTGCCATAACCCGCGCCGAAATGCTGATATTGCGCCGAAACCGCTGGCTGCTGGTGGCGACGCTGATCATGGTGCTGTTTGCGCTGGCGCTGACATTTGCCGGCAGCGCGCCGACTGGTACGCTGGGTGTCGACATGCTGACAGTATCTGTGGCCTCGATGACCACGCTGTCGGTCTACCTCGCGCCGCTGCTGGCCCTGATGATTTCATTCGACGCCATCGCCGGCGACGTGGATCGGGGCAGCCTGGCGTTGCTGCTGTCCTATCCTGCAGGGCGTGGTGAAATCCTGTTGGGCAAGTTCACCGCGCATCTTGCGGCACTGGCCTTTGCCATGGCCGTCGGCTTTGGCACTGCCGGGGCGGTGGCGGCATGGTTCGGCGGTGCGGGGTCGGAAAGCCTGTTGGCGCTGGCGCGTCTTATCGTGACTTCGATCCTGTTGGGCGCCGTGTTTCTGGCGCTGGGATACCTGCTGTCGGCCCTGGCACGGGGCGCCACGGCGGCGGCAGGTCTGTCGGCCGGGCTCTGGCTCATCTTTGTCGTTCTCTATGATCTGGGGCTTTTGGGGGCCGTGGTCATGGACAAAAGCGGCAACTTCACCCAATCCGTCTTTCCATGGGTGATGGTAGCTAACCCGGCCGACGCATTCCGTCTCTGGAACATCGCCGCGACCGAAAGCGTGGCAATGGCTTCGGGCATGACCGGCGCGGCGCAGGCGCTGCCTGTGTGGGCCGCTCCGGCTTCGCTGTTGATCTGGCCGGTGCTGGGCTTTGCCCTGGCCCGTCTTGCTTTCCGGAGGGTCGAACCATGAGACGCCTCGCCCTGATTGCTCTGGTCGCTCTTTCTGCCTGCAAGGAGGAACAGGCTGCCGCGCCCCCTGCGCCGGTTGACCTGACCGAGGTCGCACTCAGCTACTTCTGCCAGATGAATGTCGCCGAACATGGTGGCCCCAAGGGCCAGATCCATCTGGAAGGCCATCCAGCGCCGCTGTTCTTTGCGCAGGTGCGGGACATGCTGGCCTACCTCAAAGGACCGGAGCGGGATGCCGAAATAACGGCCGTCTATGTCAGCGACATGGGGGCCGCGCAAAACTGGGCGAACCCCGGTATATCCAATTGGATCGATGCCGGTGCCGCGACCTTTGTCGTTGGCGCCAATGTGGCAGGCGGAATGGGCGCGCCCGAGGTCGTTCCCTTTGCCGATCCTGCCGCCGCGATGACATTTATCGACCAATACGGCGGCAAGGTCCTGCCGCTGTCTGACATTCCCGAGGCCGAGGTTCTTGGCCCCGTCGATCTGGACCTGACGCTGGAGACACCGGCATGACACTTGTTTCACGCCGCCGCTTTCTGACCGTTTCCGCCGCCTGCGCGGCGCTGCCCACGGGTGCATTCGCTGCACCGGTTGCCCGGTGGCGTGGCATTGCGCTGGGCGCGGGGGCCAGCCTGCGCCTTGAAGGACTTGATGAGGTGCAGGCTGCGCCCATCTTCGCCGCAATCGAGGCGGAATTGGAGCGGCTGGAACGGATTTTCAGCCTATACCGCCCGGACTCTCAGCTCAGCCAGTTGAACGCGCTAGGGTACCTTCAAGACCCCGCGCCGGAATTGCTGGATATCCTCAGCCTGTGTTCTTCTTTGAACGAGGCGACCGATGGGGCATTCGATCCCAGTGTACAGCCGTTGTGGATGGCGCTGGCTTTGGGCAAAAGGCAGGCCGAAATCGACGCGGCCCGCGCCGCGGTCGGATGGGAAAGAGTTCGTGTCACGTCGCGCGACGTACGGCTGGCTCAGCCCGGACTGTCAGGTCTGACCCTCAACGGGATTGCGCAGGGCGCAATAACAGACCGCATTGCCGATTTGTTGAAATCGTTCGGGTTGCGAGACGTACTCGTGGACATGGGCGAGATCGCGGCGCTGGGCGCGCATGCCGACGGTTCGGCCTGGAGCGTCGGGCTGGTCGGTCCTGACGAAACCGTCCGTCAGCGGATAACGTTGCGCGACCGGGCCGTGGCCACATCGACCCCAAGCGGCACCATGCTGAGCGCGCAACAGGGTCATATCCTGGACCCGCGCGGTGGGTATTCTGTGCATCAAACCGTATCGGTGTCGGCGCCGCGCGCGGCCGTGGCGGATGGGCTTTCGACGGCCTTGTGCCTGCTTTCGGTAGAGAAGGCCGCAAACGTCCTTTCCAGGTTCCCGCAGGCAAAGTTGGAGATGCTTCTGTAGGGTCCGGAACGCTGTGCCAGCCTTCACGCCTGGCGCAGTGTATTGAGACAGGTTAGGATTTCGCTTAACTGACGGCGCTGTGGAACGTCCGGGCGGGTGACAAGGTACATGGGCAACAACAGGTCTCGCGCCTCTGGAACTTCTGTCAGCTGGCCGGTGCGAAGATATGCGCCAATGACGTAATCCGGGAAATATCCGCGACCACCGCGGTTCAGCACATAGCGAAGCGCCATCATGCAATTGCCCAGAAAAATCGTTTGCCCCGATGCCTGACGCGCGACCGTGCGAACATGATGCTGATAAAGGTCGCCAAGCTCGAGATTGACGAAAATAGTGTCGTCGTCCGACCCAAGGCCGGGCGTTTCCACCAACAACAACCGTTCAGGCGGCAGTTCTTCGAACACAATCTGCTTGTTGCGCGGTTTTTCGTGCGTGAGCGCTGCGTCCAGCACATTCGTCGACACCGCCTCGACCATGTTCAGATCGTGGTCATAATTCAGGGTCAGCAGCAGCTTGCCGAAGTTCCGCTCCAGACTGATGGCCAGATCGACCAGAAGAGGGTCCCAGATGCTGAGTTGCGCACCCAGCCGGATCGACAGGCGATTGGGAGCCTGAGTGGCGAGGTCCTGCGTTGCAAAACTCCACAGCCCGACCATCTGTTCGGCATAGGGGCGGAACTGATGGCCGAACTCTGTTAGTGCCGTGCCGCCTGCGCCTCGCGTGAACAAGTCTTGTCCCAAAGCCTGTTCAAGCGCGCGTATTCTGGCGCTCACTGCCGTCTGCGTGACGTTCATCTTGCGCGCGGCCGCATGAAACCCTCCGGTTTCGGCCACTGATAGAAAGGTTTTCAGCGCATTGATCTGCATTTGAAAACATTTTCGTTTCAAATTGATAAAATCAATTCATTTTTTTGCTTTTAGGTGCGCTGATAAAGTGTCCGAGCGACATTAGCAGCAGGAAACCGCAATGCTGGACAAAAACCACAAACCCACCTGGACCAGTTTCGAGAACGCCACCAAGGAAGATTTCCTGGCGGTCATGGATTACGAAGATGGCTATAACGCGGCCTTGCCGGATCGCATCCTCGACGCCATCCGGTCGCTCGATGAGGAATGGACGCCCTATCCGGTGAACCGCTATCAGCACTGCCTTCAGGCGGCTACGCGCGCATACGAGGATGGGGCAGACGATGAAATTGTGATTGCCGCGCTGGTGCATGACGTGGGTGATATCCTGTCCCCCTACAACCACGGTGAATTGTCGGCAGCGATGATGAAGCCCTATGTCAGCGAAAGAACCTATTGGATTCTGAAGCATCACTGCGTGTTTCAGGGTTACTACTACAATCATTTCCTGGGTGGCGACAGGAACGCGCGCGACAAGTATCGCGACAGCCCCTATTGGGAGGATTGCCGCCAGTTTTGCCACGACTATGACCAGTGCGCCTTTGATCCGGATTATCCCACCAAGCCTCTGGAATTCTTTGAGCCGATGCTGCGCAAGCTTTTGTCAAAGAGTGGCGGGCATATGGAACTGAACGAGACCGCCGAGGACGGCAAACTCGACTGACGACCACGCCGGGCGGGACAGCTCCACCCGTCCGGCAATTCTGGCTGGCGTTTAGCAGGCGGCCATCAACCGGTAAACGATCTGGGCGGCGGTGAAATTCCACGCGGCATTGCCGTCGGGCGCCAGTTCAACAACGTCGAAGCCCACGCATCTGCGCCCCTCGAGCGCGTGTTCCACAAGGTGCAGCGCCTGATAATAGCCAAGGCCGCCGGGCACCGGCGTACCTGTGGCCGGCATTTGCGAAGGGTCCAACCCGTCGACGTCAAAACTGACATAGACCAGTTCGGGGAAATCCTCGGGCAGATCGACGCTGTGGATATTGCCGGTCACCAGCTCTTCGGCGTCCACATGGAAGACGGAGTTGCGTTCGCGGCTTTCCGCCTCTTGCGAGCACAGCGCGCGGACACCGAATTGCGCCAGAGAGATGCCTTCTTCGGCCAGCAGATGCATAACCGAGGCATGGCTATGCTTTTCGCCCTGATAGGCGATGCGCAAATCCGCGTGGGCGTCGATTTGGACGATGCCGACCGGTTGACCCAGCGCGCGCGCCACGCCCATGACCGCACCATAGCTGAGAGAATGTTCGCCCCCCAGCGTGACAGGAACCTTGCCAGCGCGCACCGCCGCCTCGGTGCGGGTCGCGAGACGCTCCATCACCTCTGGCAGGGGGGCGTCACAATCCAGCGGTGGTTCCGTTATGATACCGTCGGCGCAAGGCTCAGCGGTACCGACGATCCGCTCAAGCTCGTTCGAGGCCTCGATGATCGCGGAGGGGCCATTTGCTGTGCCGGATCCATAGGAAACGGTGCGTTCCAACGGTACAGGGATCACGCGGAAACGTGCGGTTTCTGTGCGCTCGGCGTCGGTCAGTTCGCTGTCGAGAAAGATGCTCATGAAAGGCGGTCCTTGAAGTCCTGGTATCCGAACTGTCTGACGATCTTCAGTTCGTCGGTTTCGCTGTTCCATTGCGCGATCGTGGGCAAGGGCACACCGTTGAAGGTGTTGGTCTTGACCATCGAGTAATGCGCCTGATCGAGAAAGGCAAAGCGCTGCCCGATCCGCAGCGGTTCGGCCCATGTATAATCCCCGATCACGTCGCCGGCCAGGCAGGACGGACCGCCGAGGCGATAGATGTGGCCTGCGTGTGCCTCGTCCATCAGCGCGGGGCGATAGGGAGCCTCGATCACGTCGGGCATGTGGCAGGTGGCAGAGATATCGGTGATGGCAAGGTTCATACCATTCTGCGGCAGGTCGAGGATTTCGCCGACCAGAATGCCCGCGTCCAGAGCCACAGCCTCGCCGGGTTCGAGATAGACGTCGATGCCGTGTTTACTGCGAATGCCCTTGATGAGGGCAACCAGCCCGTCGCGGTCATAGTCGTCGCGGGTGATGTGATGACCGCCGCCGAAGTTGAGCCATTTGAGGCCACCGATGAAAGGTGCGAGCTTTGGTTCGACCGAGGCCCATGTGCGCTGGAGCGGTTCGAATCCTTGCTCGCAAAGCGTGTGCATGTGCAGGCCGTCGACGCCGTTCAGGGCTTCTTTAGTCAACTGGCTGACAGGGGTACCCAGCCGCGAGCAGGGGGCACAGGGGTCGTATTTTGGAATCTCGCCTTCGGAGTGTTCCGGGTTGATGCGCAAGCCTACCTGTTTGCCAGCCGCGCGGCATTTACCGAGGAATCGGTCCTTTTGAGCGGGGCTGTTAAAGATGATGTGGTCGCTGAGCGCAATGATCTCGTCGATGTCGCTGTCCTTATAGCCGGCACAGAAGGTTGCGACCTCGCCGCCATATTCCTCGCGGCCCAGACGTGCCTCGTAGATGCCGCTGGCGCAGGTGCCGCCGAGGTACTGGCGCACCAGCGGGGCCAGTGAGAACATTGAAAACGCCTTGAGTGCGCTTAGGACATGCGCCCCGGAGCGGGCGCCAATATCCGCAAGCGTCTCAAGGTTTCGCTGAACCGCTTTTTCATCGACCACGAAACAGGGGGTTGGGACTCGATTGAGATCGAAGGCGCGGAAAGCTCCGGCATCGCCTGCCTGAGTGGTCATCATGTCGGACATGTCCGGCGTCTCCTTGAAGTGGAGAGGCCGGGGGCGCTGCCCCCGGACCCCCGGGATATTTAGGGCCAGATGAAGCTGACGCGGATCAGAAGGTGACCGGGCCGTCGAGTTCATGAACCTGCCATGGCAGGCCATGGTCGTTCAGCATGTCCATGAAATCGTCGGGGTCGAGTTGCTCCATGTTCCAGACGCCTGGTTGCACCCAGTTGCCTTTCAGCACCTGCGCCGCGCCGATCATGGCGGGGACACCCGTGGTGTAGCTGACGGCCTGGCTGCCGACTTCCGCGTAGCACTCCTGATGATCGCAGATATTGTAGATGTAATAGGTTTTCTCGCCCGAGCCATCCTTGGCCTGACCCGTGGCGATGTCGCCGATGCAGGCCTTGCCTTTGGTTTCCGCGCCCAGATCGCCGGGATCGGGCAGAAGGGTTTTGAGAAACTGGATCGGGATGATCTCGTGTCCGTCATGCATGACCGGGTCGATGCGGGTCATGCCGACGTTTTCCAGAACCTTGGCATGGGTGATGTAGGCGTCGCCGAAGGTCATCCAGAAACGGGCGCGTTCGATTTCGGGGAAGTGGGTCGAAAGCGATTCCAGTTCCTCGTGATACATCAGGTACATGTTCTTGGGACCGATGGCGGGGAAGTCGAACTCGACCTTGGTGGTCATGGCAGGGCTGGTTTTCCATTCGCCGTCTTCCCAGTGGCGCACTTCGGCCAGAACTTCGCGCAGGTTGATTTCCGGGTTGAAGTTGGTGGCGAATTCCTGGTCGTTCGAGCCGCCATTGGCATCCAGAACGTCGATCTGGCGGATGGTGTCGAGCTTGTGTTTCTTGAGCCATGTGGCGAAGACCGAGGTGACGCCCGGATCGAAGCCCGAACCGAGAATGGCGGTCAGGCCCGCCTCCTTGAACTTGTCCTGGTACGCCCACTGCCAGTGGTATTCGAATTTGGCCACGTCCTCGGGTTCGTAATTTGCAGTGTCGAGGTAGTGGCAGCCGGCCTCGAGGCATGCATCCATCAGCACGAGGTCTTGGTAGGGCAGGGCGAGGTTCACAAGGATTTCGGCGCCGGTCTGCTTGATCAGGGCGACGGTGTCGGCGACCCTGTAGGCGTCGAGTGCGGCGGTTTTGATCTCTACCCCGGTGCGCTCCTTGACCGATTTCGCGATGGCGTCGCATTTCGACTTGGTGCGGCTGGCCAGCGTGATTTCGGTAAAAATATCCGAATTCATTGCCATCTTGTGCACGGCAGCGTGACTGACGCCACCTGCGCCGACAACCAGTGTTTTGCCCATGGGGTAGTCTCCTCTCACAGGGGGTTATTCGTAATAGGTGTAGCCGTTGATCGAGTCGCGGTAGGCGCTCATCAGTGTCTTGCGATCCTTGGCTTTCAACGTGCCGGTCGAGATCGCCTCGTCCACCATCTTGCGGAAGGCGGCGACACAATCGGCCGGGTCAAATTCGACATAGGCCAGAACCTCGGAGATGGTGTCGCCTTCCTGCTCGTGCAGCAGGTCGAACCCGCCATCGGCGCGCAGATCGATGGTGACCACATTGGTGTCGCCAAAGAGGTTGTGCAGATCGCCAAGGGTTTCCTGGTAGGCCCCGACAAAGAACACGCCCATGTAATAATCGTCTTCTTCGGGCAGCGTGTGGACCGGCAGGCTGGGCGAAACGCCCTCCGCCAATATGAAACGGCCGATCTTGCCGTCGCTGTCGCAGGTGATGTCGCTAAGCACGGCACGACGGTCAGGGACCTGGTTCAACATCTGCAGCGGCACGATCGGGTGCAACTGGTCGATGGCCCAGACATCGGGCAGCGACTGGAACAGCGAGAAATTGCAGTGATAGATATCGGCCAGCTTTTCAAGTTGGGCATCGACATCTGTTTCCCCCTCTTCCGTGGCGACGAGTGCTTTGATACGGGCCATCAGAGACAGGTAGATGCGCTCGGCCCGTGCCATCTGGCGCAGGTCGACATAGCCGCGCCGGAACAGCGCTCGCAACTCGTTGCGGTAAAAGGTGGCGTCGTTCCAGCATTCTTGCAGCCGGTCATGGCTGAGATAGCCGTGCACGGCGGCCAGATCCGACACCAGATGGTGGTCGTCGGGATGTACGTCAGGCCCGTTCGGCGCGTCATAAAGCGTGCATTCAAGGACGTTGAAGACCAGCATCGAAGAGGTCGCTACGACGGCGCGGCCGCTTTCGGTGACCAGCGTGGGATGGTCCACCTCGGCCTCATCCATCGCGTAGGCCACGGTTTCGACAACATTGGCACAGTATTCCTCGACCGTGTAGTTGATCGAGTTCTCGGTGGCCTTTTTTTCGCCAGTGTAATCCACGCCCATACCGCCACCGAGATCAAGATGACCGAGCGGCACGCCTTCGCGCGTGAGTTCGGTATAATACCGGCAGGCTTCGCCAACGGCGCGGCGCACGTCGTTGACGTCGGGCACCTGGCTGCCCAGATGTGAATGCTGAAGCTTCAGGCAATGCAGCAAACCGGCTGCTTTCAGCTTGTCCACCACCGACACCAGCTGATCAGTGTTCATGCCAAAAGCCGAGCGGTCGCCCGAGCTTTCTTCCCATTTGCCGCTGATCTGGTTGGTGAGCTTCACCCGCACGCCCAGCAAGGGTTCGATGCCCAGCTCGTTATAGACCTCGATCACGGTGTCGGCTTCTTTCGGGCTTTCCAGCACGACTACGGTGTTAAAGCCGATCTTGCGGCTGAGGATGGCAAGCTGGATGAACTCGGCATCCTTGACGCCGTTGCAGACGATCAGCGCCTCGCGCGCCAGACGGTGCGCCAGCGCGATGACGAGTTCAGGTTTCGAACCCGCTTCGAGCCCGTAATTGTATTTCTGTCCGAACTCGACGATCCGGTCGATCACCTGTGCCTGCTGGTTCACCTTGATCGGGAATACGCCGCGATACTGGCCGCGATATCCGGTGCGCGCGATGGCCTCGGCAAAGCTTTCGTTGATATGGGCAATCTCGTTTTCCAGATATGAACTGATCCGAAGCAGCATCGGTGCCCGGATGCCACGTTGATCAAGATCGTGCAGAATGCCCGGCAGGCTGATGGCGGCCGCATCGGGGGCAAGGGGATTTCGAAGGCCGATCTCGCCGTCCTCAGTCACCTCTATGAGACCTTTGCCCCATTTTTCCACGCCATAAACGGAATGCGGTGCGTCAGACGTCTGTTTCAATCAACCATGTCCCCTGTGGTTTGAAGCCTGTGGATGTGCGCCGCCCTTTACGGGAGGTGTTCGATTCGTCCAAGCGTAAACTCTTACAGTATCGGATTTAAACTGCGGTCTAACGTCTTTTTCCACCTATCTCGCCGCAGCACATATATCTGCACAATCTGGCCGCCGCTGAAGGAACCTTGATTGAAACCCTGCGAGACGGGAATGTCAAATTGCCCTGTTGCCCCTTGAAGTCGTGCTGCAGGGGCCTGTCGCGACCGGGATTTGTGTTCTGGCGGATGGGGTCAGGAAGGCGGTCATATCGGTAATGTGAAGAAAACTTAATTGTAAGGACAGGTCCCGATCAGCCGTGGGCGCCATATATCCGTTGTGCTGGGAAAATCGTCGTAGAAGGCAGAACGGGCATGAAAGCAAACACCAAATTCATTGCGGCCATCGTTGCCACCGCCGTATGCGTAACAGCGGTCACGCAATCGGCCGGTGCTGCGCTGCATCAGAAGGATCAGGAGAACCCGGCACTCGAAATCAAAACCAGCGCCGCCATTCTGCCCGAAGTCCAGAAAGCAGTCTGGGTCGCAAGCTTTCAAGAGTGATACGGACAAGCCGGCTGGCGTGGGTTTGATAACGTTCTTGATGCCGTTACGCGATCTGACAAGTGCTCAGGGCAGAGCGACCAAATGTCGGTAACAGGCTCCGGTTCCTCTTCGACTGAACCTAGACTTGCGGAGGGAGGCGCCTTGCGTGTTTCAGGGAGGGCGCGCAGGGCGCTTTGCCGGTCGGATAGAATCCGGCAAAGATGATCATTTATGCGGTTCGAGATCCCGCAAAAGGTTCTGGAGAGATCGGAAAAGACCTATTCCCGCCCCGTCCGGAGCAGCATCAAGAGCGCTTTCGACGTCTTTTACAAGAATGCCGATCGTGTTGTCGTCTTGATATCCGTCCTGTGCGAATTCGATCTTTTGGAACCCGGAAGCGAACCAGTTCTGGCCCGAGCTTGTATGGATGAGGTTCAACAATTTGTGCTGGTCCAGCCCGGCTTGGTGTGCCCAGTCCAGAACCAGCCGTGTGATCGCCGTGTTTGAGGCCGCCAGAAGGTTGTTGAGAACCTTGGCCTGCATCCCCATGCCGTATGGCCCCATACGGTGATAATGCCTACCCATGGCGTCAAACAACGGCTGCGCTGCGTCCAGATCCCCAGCGTTACCACCCAGCATAAAAGACAACCGCGCCTCTTGCGCGGCGATCTGCGCCCCCGACATCGGGGCGTCGATCAGGCTGATCCTGTCGGGAACCCGCTCGCGCAATTCACGCACGTATCGAGGAGAGAGCGTCGAGCACAGGATGATCCGGCGCAGACCGGGTGCATCGACAAAACCCTGAGACTCAAACAGAACATCCTCAGTTTGCGGTACGTCCCGAACAACAGTCAGCAAGGTGTGCAAACCCTGCCCAAACGCGGTCGCGTCATTGGTAACAAAAGGCTGCAACACCCCGAACTCGGCCGGATCACGGATATCGAATCCCCGGGCGTCAAAGCCAGCGCGGCGCAGGGCGGCGAGCATCGGAGCGCCCATGCGGCCGCAACCGGCCAGACCGATCATTTGACGATCTCTTCGTCCCTCACGAACATGTTGGCCCAGGCCCGGTCGATCAGTTCTGGCGACATTTGATAGGGAATACCCTCGAACTCGCAGATGGCAATCATCTGGTCGATCAAAAAGATCGGTTGATAGTTCGCATAGATGTTGTTGATCGTCGGATACTTGACCTTGAGCAGATGAACCAGCGCCGACTCATCCAGTGGCATGCCGCGCTTGCGGGCAACCATGGCAAAGATCTTCAGGAAATTCTCCTGGTTCGGGCCATCGATCTTGATCTTGAAGAAGATCCGGCGCAAGGCCGCCATGTCGAAGATTTCATTCGGGTGAAAGTTGGTTGAAAAGATCACCAGCGTGTCGAAGGGAACTTCGAATTTTTCACCGGATTGCAGGCCGAGAATATCTTTGTTTTCTTCAAGCGGTACGATCCAGCGGTTGACCAACGCCTGCGGCGGTTCGGTTTGGCGGCCAAGGTCGTCGACGATAAAGATACCCCCGGTCGATTTCAGCTGAAGCGGCGCCTGATAGGTGCGCGCAGTTGGGTTATAGACCAGATCCAGCATGCTGAGCGACAGTTCACCGCCGGTAATCACCGTCGGTCTTTCGCACATCACATAACGGGTGTCGAAACGCTTGCGGCGGCGCAGGCTGTTAGGATCGTCCGTTTCCTGTTCGATCAGGTTGTGCACGATCGGGTCATAGACCGTGATCACCTGACCGGCATATTCTATGGCGCGGGGAACATAGACATGATCGCCTAAGGCATCGCGAATACCGTTTGAGATGGAGGACTTACCGTTGCCCGGGGGGCCATACATCAGGATCGACCTGCCGGCGCTGACCGCAGGGCCAAGGTGATCCAGCAAACTGTCTGGCAAAACCAGATGCCCCATCGCGTTGACGAGCTGTTCCCGGGTCACTTGAATATTGCGAATCGACTGGCGCTTGACCTGTTCGCGATAAACGTCCAGCGGCACCGGCATCGCACCGAAATACTCCGACTGGCTGAGTGCATCCAGCGCCCGTGCCTTGCCGGCGTCGGTCAACTGGTACCCCATCTCGTTGCCGGCATTGGCGACGAGGGTGCCGGTTGCTTCCAGCAATTTCTGCTCTCGTGCAATATCCACCAGTTCCTGGGTCACGGACCCCGGCAGGCAAATGGCCTCGGCAATCTCGGTGACCATGTTGACGTTTTTGCGGAAGATGGTCTTGAGAAGAATGTCCCGCATCATGACCAGTGGAAGTTTCATTTCCGCCAGCCCCTTGGGGGGCGGTGGGGCCATAACGGTGGTGGTCTGCATGTTCATGAGCGGTGCTCGTTCGTTCAGATTCGCCGGTATTGTTTCGCGGGTGGAACCGCACGGGGTAAAACTGGCCCAGCAATGTGGCAGCACAAAGGCAGAGCCGGGGCGTGTCGATGATCACTCACGCCCCATAAATCGTTCCCAGAATCAAGTAAATGGACAGGCTTCCGGCCAGAGTCAGCCCCATGGGAAAGAGCTTGCCCGCCTCCCAGCTTTTCCATTCTGGCGCGATACGCCTCAGGGCTGTGTATTTGGCCAGTCGGTGGGTAAAGAATGCCCCCAGCAAACCTGCCGCCAGAATGGCCAAAACCAGCCTGATATCTGAGGTCCAGACAAACGGGGCTGCGACAGCGGCGAACTTGGCGTCACCAGCCCCGACCGCTCCGCCCGCGTTCAGAAGGAACCCGATCAGCAACACGACCGGCAGATGGAGAAGTTGCCAGACATAGACGGGTAGCGAGAATGTAAAAGGACCAACTGTGCCGGTCGGCCAATCACCAGACCACATGGGGAGGGCGATGAGGCCAACGACGATAAAGATCCCGCATAGCGCCGTATTCGCCTGGTTCTTGATCTTCATCTCGCGCAGATCGGTAAAGGCAACGTACAGGCAAACCGGCAGCACAAATGGCAAGAACCAAATTGCTGCCGTCGAAGGAATTTCCATTGCTCAGGCGCTCTCCAACGCGTCCAGCGATCTTACGGCTTCTTCAAAGTGTTGCGGATGGGTTGAGATTGCGTCGCGTAGCAGGGTTTTGCCGGTTTCCACGTCACCCTGCTTGATTGCCGACAGGGCCATCGTGTGCAGCAGGGTTGCCCGCTCGACCTGATCCATCGGAACAACGGGGAGGGCGTAGTTGCGTTGTGCTCCACGCGCCAGAACCAGATTGTTCTTGGCGGTGAACAGGGATTTATCGTGCTTGATCGCCTCGTTGAACAGGCGTTCTGCTTCGGCATATTGGCCGCGCGTCAACTTGGAGTATCCCCAGTTGTTCATCACTCCGGCTGGACGTGTCGTCAGCCCGATAGCGGTTTCATAAAACGAGTCCGCGCGTTTCCAGTCCTTGTTCGCGTCGGCCACCATCGCCTCAAGACGGTAGCGGCTGAAAGTTTCATGCGTCGGCGGGATCGTGTCCAGAGTGCTTTCCGCTTTGGCCCAGTCGCCAGAACGGATCAAAGCGTCGGCGTAGCTGACCTTGTCTTCGGTGGTCGACCCGTTCATCTTCACCAACTTGGACCAGGCGGCAGCGGCTTCGGTGCTGCGTTTTGCACGACCCAAGGAATAGGCGAGACCGCGTTGTAGGTCAGCGCGGTCGGGATTGGCCGCCGATGCCCGCTGAAAATATGCGACCGCCTCATTCGGGTCTGCGACGCTCAACATGACGTCGTTGAGGTTGGTTTCGTCGATGACATTGATGTCCTGCAGGGTCTTGTCGACGGTTTCCTCGCCTTTATCTGCGCAGGCTGCCAGCGTCAGCCCGCATGCAAGCATGCTTGGAATCAGGATGGAGTGGCGCATTTTTGCGTCCCTTACTGCTCTTGCCTCGATCATGGTGTTCTGCGCAGGACAAAATCGCCCTGTCCCCGCTGCACCAGTTTGAATTCTTCTTTTTCGGAGATGGTAACAGGATTTTCCATTTTTGCGAGAGCTAACTGTAAATTGTCGCGTATTGCGTCACTTTCGCCATTGTCCAGCGCATAAGCCTTCTTGAACACCAATGCGGCCTCGGGATACTGTCGGGTTTCCACCAGAACTACACCAAGGTTGTTCCAGGCCTCAGGCCAGTCCGGGGCCTCTTCGACCGCTCGCCTGAGCAGTTTCTCGGATTGTCCGAGACGCCCCAACCCCAGATTGGCCGTACCCATGCCGGTTACGATCTCGGTTGTCATCCCTTCCTTCAGGGCCGCACGGGAAAAGGCGTTCAGGGCCAATTCGTATTCACCGGATTCCATAAGACGATGCGCCACGATCAGAGGTTCTACCTCTTCGCCCCATGGATCAAAACCGGGTGGGTAAGGTGTGTCGGGCAGGCTATTGGACGCGCAAGCGGTCATCGCTGTCAAAATGGCGATGACCGCTAACTTTCTGCATAGAGATCTGGGCCCGCCCACGCCCGGTTTGAACATTATCAGTTGCCTGCGCCGATGTTTTTCAGATTCGCGATGCCTTGAGCCGAGGGGCCGACCAGAATGACCAACAGCGGCGGAACCGTCAGCATCATTGTGGCAAGGGTCATTTTCGTTGGCAACTTGTTTGCGGCCTCTTCGGCGCGCATGACGCGTTTGTCGCGCATTTCATCGGCATAAACGCGCAGGGCTTCCGCGATCGAAGTGCCAAAGGTCGCCGATTGGATCATCACCGTAACGAAGGACGATACGTCTTGAACCCCGCAACGTGTGCCCATGTCCCTGAGAACCCTGTCCTTTTCCTTTCCCGCCTTCAATTCGTGGGCGACAATCTCGAACTCTTCGGCAATCTCAGGGTAGGAGACGTGCATCTCTGCTGCGACACGGACAATCGCCTGATCAAGCGACTGACCCGCTTCGACGCAGACCAGCATCATGTCCAGCGCGTCCGGAAATCCGGAGGTTATATTCTCTTTGCGGGTCGCGACCCGGCGGGTGATCCAGTATTTCGGCAAGAAGTAACCGATGAACCCAGGGGTGAGAAGGCGGATGGCTATCTGTTGTCCGCTGAATTCCTGCCCGCTTGCCAAAACGGTGACAAACAGTGTTCCGATTAGTAACCCAAGAATCCCTAACGCAAATTGTGCGAAATGGAAGAATCGTACAGAGTCCTTCGAACGATAACCAGCCTGACGCAGCTTGAGTTGGATCGCGGATAACTCTTCGGCGTCTTTCGGCTCCAGGAATCCCGCGAATTTTTCAAGCTGTTCGTTGCGGCCAGCTTGGCGCAGTTGATCTTTTTTACCTTTTGGAGGCGCTTTCGGTGCGGTGTCGCGCTTGAGTTTGTTGAGGGGGTCTTCTTTCTGGTTCAAAAGAACCGGAACCGTCAGAAGGATCATGAACAACCCAAGCACGCCAACTGCGATCAGAGGGCCGAACTCACCAAGGTGCTCGGTCAGCAGGTCATTGATCTTGGTCAGGAATTCCATGTCGGCCCCCTTACACTTTGATGTTCGTCAGCGCGCGCATAACGAACAGGTTGAGCGTCAGCATGATACCGACGAAGAAACATGCCGGAATGAACCAAGGGTGATCGAGAACCACGTCATAGTAGTGCGGGTCCTTTACCATGATGAACATCAGGCAGAACAACGGAAACGCCGACAAGAACTTGCCGGACCATTGCGCTTCGGCTGTGATCGCCTTGACCCGCCGAAACAGGCGGAACCGCGCGCGGATTACTTTTGCCAGACCAGCAAGAATTTCGGCTAGGTTACCGCCGGATTGCTGCTGAATTGAGACAGCGACGGCAAGAAAGCGGAGATCCTGCATGTCGAGGCGCTGTGCCATTTCCTTGAGGGCTTCGCCAACGTCGCGGCCATATGCGCTTTCATCCGCGATGATGCCGAACTCGGTGGCGATCGGGTCGCCGACCTCTTTTGCGACGATCTGGATGGCCGATACAAAGGGGTGGCCCACGCGCAGCGACCGAACCATCAGCTCAACCGCGTCGGGCAGTTGCTCTTCGATGAGGTTCATACGTTTCTTGGCCTTGTGGTTGACCCACAAGTAGACCCCACCCACTCCGAAGACGACCGATATGGCGGCGCGAACCGGTGTTTCAGTGTTGGTCCCGACGCTGAGTGCTACAAAAGCGAATGCCGACACAAAGACCATGATCATGATCAGCTGCGTGGGCGTGAACGCGATTGCAGCTTTCTGCGCCTTCTCGGACAAAAGGGAATAGAGCGGAATGGACTTGGTCTTCATGTGCTGCTGCATTTCCTTGCGCAGCTGCTCAAGTACCTGTTCGCGCCCTTGCCCCTTGTCGAGCATCTCCAACCGGCGGTTCACGCGGCTGTTCTGACTGATCGACTTGCCAAAGGCCACCAAGTACAGACCTTCAACCAAAAACAGGACGCCTATGAATATGGCGCCATAAATGAACGGCTCCAGGCTGAGTTGCATGGCGTGATCCTCACATCGTGGTTGGGTCGTAGATGGACGGCGGCAGATCAAAGCCCCAAAGGCGGAACCGCTCGGAAAAGTGACTGCGCACGCCCGTTGCCGTGAAATGTCCGATAATCTTGTTCTCGGGCGTTAACCCGACACGCTGAAAGCGGAAAATCTCCTGCATCGAGATCACATCGCCTTCCATACCGGTAATTTCTGTGATCGACGTCATCCGGCGCGAGCCGTCCTGCAAACGGCTGGCCTGTACGATCAGGTTCACGGCTGAGGCGATTTGGCTGCGAACCGCCTTGATCGGCATCTCGATTCCTGCCATGGCGATCATGTTTTCCAAACGCGAAACCGCATCACGGGCAGAGTTGGCATGGATTGTCGTCATCGAACCGTCGTGACCGGTGTTCATGGCCTGCAACATGTCGATCACCTCGGCGCCGCGCGTTTCACCGACGATAATTCGGTCGGGACGCATACGCAGGGCGTTTTTCAGGCAGTCCCGCGGGCTGACCTCACCTTTGCCTTCGACGTTGGGCGGGCGGCTTTCCATTCGGCCCACATGGGTCTGCTGCAGCTGAAGTTCCGCCGTGTCCTCGATAGTCAGGATACGTTCAGAATTGTCGATGAAGCTGGAGAGCGCATTGAGGGTGGTGGTTTTACCCGAACCTGTACCACCCGATACGATCACGTTCAGACGGGTGGCGACCGCTGCCTGCAGATAGGCCGCCATTTCTTCGGTAAAAGCACCGAAAGTCACTAGATCGTCGATGTTCAGCTTGTCTTTCTTGAATTTCCGGATGGAAACCAGCGACCCGTCAACCGCAATTGGCGGGACCATCGCATTGAAACGCGAACCATCGGCAAGACGGGCGTCAACATAAGGGTTAGATTCATCGACGCGACGACCCACGGCGGACACGATTTTGTCGATAATCCGCATCAGGTGTTTTTCGTCTTTGAACGAGATGTCGCTCAACTCAAGCTTGCCGAACCGTTCGACAAAAACTTGCTGTGGGCCGTTCACCAGAATATCGCTGATTGAATCATCCTGCAAAAGCGTCTCGAGTGGGCCAAGCCCTTTGACTTCGTCATACAGTTCCTTGTTCAGTTGCGCCCGGTCCTCGCGATTGAGAACGACGCTCTGTTGTTCCAGGATTTCGCTGGCAATCGAGCTGATTTCGGTTCGCAGTTCTGCTTCCGAGGCGCGTTCAAGCGCGGCAAGGTTCAGGTTTTCCAGCAACTCGCGGTGAAGCTCAATCTTGAGCTCACCCAACCGTTCCTTGCGCTTTCGATCCCGATCAGAGCTCCCGGCGACCGCCGGGCGCAATTGAACGGGTTTCCGCATCGATGCCTTTGGCGCAGCCTCGGACTTTTGGGTTTCGGTTGATGTATTGGGGTTTTGCTCTTTCGCACTGACCGGCACAGCTCCCGGTTGCTTTTTGTACCTGGAAAACACAGCGGATCCCCCTCAGGTTGCTATCAGGCGGCTTCTGCGTCGTTGCTGCCCAGGGCATGCAACGATTCGGCCAGTTTCGAGATTTCCTTGCGCAGCGGATTCTTCGCCGCTGATGAGGCGAGCGGCAGCCCATGATCGCCGCCCTGCATGACCGGCTTGCCACCGTCAGGCAATTGCAGGTCGATGGAGATGCCCAGGCTTTCGCCCATACGTTTGACACGGCTTTTGCCGGTCAGATCCGTGAATTTCGGGGCGCGGTTCAAGGCAAATCGCAGTTTGTTGAATGGCAGATCCTCGGATTGCAGGGCGCGTTTCAGGCGCAAAGCGTTCTGCGCCGACCGCATGTCCAGCTCGATCAATGCAAAATAGACGTGCGCGGCCTGCAAGACAGTTTCCGACCAGTGGACCAGGGTGGTCGGCATATCCACGACCACATAGTCAAAATGTGCGCGCGCAATGTTGATGACACGCTGAACGTCTTCCTGCGTGATGATGTCGAGCGGAACCAGATCAGCAGGAGCGGTCAGGACCTGTAGCTTGTCTTCATAGGTCTGAAGCGCCTGACCAAAGGCGTCTTCATCCATTGACGCAGTGTCGGAAAGCATCTCGAACACCGCTTCACGACGGGGAAGGTCGAGATAGGTCGAGACAGTGCCAAATTGCAGATCGAGATCCAGAAGACATACGCTCGGCGCATCTTTTTTGGATACGTTGGCCAACTCCCAGGCCAGATTAACTGCCAGCGTAGTCGCACCGACACCGCCCGCCAGACCGTGAACAACCAGAAGAGCGCCTTCTTTCGAGTCTTGAGCGTCCAGTTGCGGCGATGAACCTTGCGCCACGAGCTTGGGCTCGGGCTTTCTGATTCTGGTTATCGCCTCCTGGAGTTCGTTTTCGGGCAGGGGGTAGGGGACAAACTCGTCGGCGCCTTGCCGCAAAAGCTTGTGAAGAGCAGCCGGTGTTACATCTTCGGCGATCAGGATGACCTTGATGCTGCGCGACTTGGCCAGAACGATGATCTCGCTCAACCGGTCAAGGTCGTTTTCGTCGTCGCCGTCAATTGCGAGCGCAATGAATTCAAGCGTTTCGGCCTCGGGTTGTTCGAGAAAGGCAAAGGCTTCGGAAAAGCCAAGATCGCCCCAGCTTTCGCCCATTACCACTTCCATGTCTTCGATAAGCAGATCGAAATTCTGAACATCGCGGCTGACGGTGCAGGCCCGGAGCGTGTTTTCCTCGGAATGCGGCGAATCGCTGCTCATCAATAAGATCCTTTGTTGCGTGAGCGCAGGTCAGAGGATCAGCATTGCGCCTAGTCTGGCCTGAGATCGCCCGATTGCGGTCGAATCCGCCCGCAGATCACATATTGATGACAAGATTGCTGTGAAGTTGGGCGAGATTGGGGCCGAAACGAATTAATTGTAGGGAATTGGGCGACTATGTCGCCCAATGCCAATTATTGTCCCGCCTCAATGGCACCGGTATAGCTACCAGTGCGCAGCGGGGACGGCGGTACAGCGCTGCTGATGTATTCACGGTACACGATCCTGGCGTATTTGCCGTCCAGAACGTTTGCGTGCCGACTGACGAACCCGGATACTTCAGTTACCGTGCGACGGTTGCGGCGGTCACGATCCGTTGTCTGCACGAGCGGCTGAGTTTCGCCATAAGAAACAACGGCCTCAAGACGTGAGCGCGAGATGCCCTGCCGCGCAAAGAAATTGACGGCAGCTTGCGCACGACGCAGGCCCAGGCTGTTGTTGTAAGAGGGCGATCCAACCAGATCAGTGTGACCGTAGACCCGGAAGCGAACTTCGGGGAACTGTTTGATCCAATCTGCCTGTTGCAGCAGGATTTGCTGCGCTGTTGCGTCCAGTTGGGCGCTGTCAAAGGCAAAGTTGATCTGATTCGGCACTTCTTGCGCAAACCGCTCGGCCAGGATCTGACCATAGCTGCGTTCGCCGTTCATGACCTGAACGTTGTTAAGTGTCGCGTTTCCGAATGTGCCGGTGTCGACATCATACCCCGCTTCGCGTCCGCAGGCTGCGACGGCCAGCATCAGACCCAGGGTGAGTACCTTGTTTTGCATTGGTCCCATCCTTCCAATCAATCCAGAACGTAGCCGTAAGAGCCGGTGAAATCCTGCTTGGCGACCTCCGAAGCCGCGCCACTACCGGGGCGCTCGGTGCGCGTGGTAAGACCGTTCAGGAACAGGTCGGCCTCGCTCGGCGGTTTGACACGGTCGGTTGGCAGGGTCAGCGCCTCACCAATCGTCGGCGACACCAGATGTGCGGTCACGATGATGACCAGCTCGGTCTGGTTCCGCTGATAACTGGTGCTGCGGAACAGTGCGCCAAGCACAGGCACATCGCCAAGCCAGGGCAATTGCGTGTTGCTGTCCTGGAAATCATCAGAAATCAGGCCGGCAATTGCAAAGCTTTCACCGTCACGCAGCTCCACAGTGGTTGCGGTTTCGCGCTTGATGAAAGACTGGATGTTGAAGCCGCTGATCGTGATCGAGTTGTTCGGATCCAGTGCCGAGACACCGGCCACCATCTCGAGGTTGATCAGGTCGCCATCCACGACGCGCGGAACAAACTTCATCTCGACGCCAAACGGTCTGTATTCGATCGTTGTCACGCCCTCTTCCTGCTGAACCGGGATCGGATACTCGCCACCCGCAAGGAAGTTGGCCTCTTGCCCCGACAGCGCCGAAAGATTCGGTTCTGCCAGCGTGCGCACGGCACCTTTCTGTTCCAGTGCTTCGATCAGCAGGCGGACCTGGGTCGATCCCGCGCCAAAGCCGAAAAGGAAGGCTCCGCTGTTAGTCTGCGATATGGGAATTTGGTTTACCCCACCGGTCAGATTACCCAGAGCGAGGTTCAAAGCACCAGCCGTGTTAAGTGTGCCGGTACCTGCAGTGACGTCGGTTCCGCCAACACCCCAGGAAGCTCCCAGTGCCTTTGACACCGAACGTTGCATCTCGGCAAAGCGGACTTTCAGCATCACCTGCTGTACGCCACCCACGCTCATCAGGTTGGAAACCCGTTCCGGGGCGTAACGTTCCGCCAACTCAAGCGCACGGGCCAGCTTGGCCGAGCTTGAAATCGTGCCGGACAGGACTATACCGTCATTGGCCGTGCGCACCTCGATCCGCTCTCCGGGCAGGATCTGCTGCAGACGCTCTTTGAACTCGGTGACATCCGGTGCAACCCGAACCTTGACGTTCGTGATCAGGTTACCACCGCCATCGAACAGCGACAGGGTTGTCAAGCCGGGCGATTTGCCGAGCACATATATAGTGCGGTCCGACAGTGACGAAATATCCGCAATGCCAGCATTCGCGATGCTGAGCTCGGCGAATGGCTCTTCGCTTTCAACTACGATTGCGCGGTTCATCGGAACGTCCAGCGTTTCCGCTGTGCCGTTCTTGACTACGCGTAGGTCTTGCGCCCACGCGGATGTACCGACGGGGGCCAAAACTATTGCCAGCCCCAGCAGGGCCGGTTTGATCCAGGAACTAATTTTCATGTGACCTGCCTTTCCGATCACGCCTCGTTTCGGGTCTTATGCCCATGCTTTTCAGTTACTGTGCGTGAGTTCCGGTTTTATTGCAATAATCAATGGTTTCCGGAGTTTTCTTTATGTGGGGAATCGGCAACAACCAAAACGCGAAGGCCGCGCAACTGCGCGGCCTCCATCTGTTAACTTTTTGAAATTCTGTCAGTTTGTGCAGGGAATCTCTATGACGACAATCTCGGCGCCGCGCCGGTTTCGAACCGTGCAGACTTCTTCTTGAACGACTTCCGGTGCTGCCTCGATTTCACCAAGTCCCAGAAGAGTTCGCTGATTGACCTCGACCGACGCCGTTACCGTCTCGTCGCCAGCGCCAACCAGTGCCAGGGACATGCTGCCGGTATTCTGGGCCTGTGCAAGCGAAGCGATCTGTTCAGGTGTCGCGGCGACCGTGACGGTACGTGCAATCGTCGCCCCGGTCAGATCCTTCCCGGCGGTTTGGTCGACGGCGATGACCTGGATGTTGGCTTGGATCAGTCGGGTTATTTCACCGCGCCCGCCTTCTACCGAATCGACGTTTCGTCCGGTCCAGTAAACGTCCACGTTGTCACCCGGTCGCAGAAACCCCGACACGCCCGAAGCCACGTCCACGCGAATCGCAAAAGCGCGCATTCCCCTGGAAAGTTGCGATGTCAGCCCTGCATCCTCGCCGGGATTGGTCACTTTTACGGCCATGATGGCCTCGTCCTTTTCCATCGCGCGCAAAACATAGCGATTGTCGGATTCGTCAGTTGGGAACAGAGAGGCGGGATCAGTAAAGGTGCCCTCGGGAATGGCATTTTCCGGCCACTTGACGATACGAACGTCGTCTTTGTTCAATTGCTGTCCATACTTCAGCGCCTTGTTTGCAACGATGACATCCACAGTGGGAACAATCAGTGCGCGCGCCTGCCGTTCTTTAGCCAATTCAGCCTGGTATGCTGTGATATAATTCTTGGCCAACATGACTGCGCCACCGGCCAGCGCCACACCAACGATAAGGACAAGCCCGAAGACGACCCTCATATCTGCACCTCTTATTCGCTTATTCGGGAATGCAGTGTCAGCACACCCCTGCTGCTATTGAAGAACGGTAAATGGTAATTGTGTCGAAAACAGGGACAAAATCTGTGGGATTGCAATTTGTCCCGAATTCGGAATTAGCCGGTCTGACGTGCAGATCGCTTGTTTTTATTGGATCGGATTTAGGCCGGTGCTGACTTGTTCGTCAGAAAGCGCCTGGCCAATTTTTTCACCCACTGTACCCGTCGGTCCGGTGACTGCGGAAAAGGCGATGGCCGCCAGCGCGACAACGGCAGCAGTCAAAACGACCCAGTCGACTGTCACGGCTCCGTCTTCGCCGGAAACGAATTCAGTAAGCTTTGTGAACACGATGCCCTCTCGCTACGCTAATAGTAATTGTCTTCGTATCCGGGACGCAGTCTCGCGACATGGGAATTTGAAAGTTTCGGCTTATGGATTTGTGGCGCCACCACCGCTGATACCGCCCGTGGTTACGCTGATAGATGAGAGCGCACCGCCAATTCTTTCACCAACGGTTCCGGTGGGTCCGGTCACCGCGGAATAGGCAATGGCGGCCAGGCCTACAACTGCGGCTGTTAGGACAACCCAGTCGACAGTTACGGCTCCATCTTCGGAGGATTTGAATTTCTCGAGAACGGCAAACATGATGCCACCTCTTGCTTGACTGAAAAAGGCCGCACCTTGGCTGACGAGGCGCGGCCTTGAATTTCTAAGTCAGACTGAATTCAGCTTACGGCGTGGTGCCGCCACCGCTGATACCACCGGTATTGACCGAAACGCTGGACAGCGCGGTGCTGATGTTGCCGGCGATGGTGCTGGTGCCTGCGGAGATCTGGTTGTATGCGATTGCGGCCAAAGCAACCACGGCTGCGGTCAGCACAACCCAGTCAACGGTTACGGCGCCGTCTTCGTCTTTGCGGAAGTTCTTGATGAACTTGATCATGTCATGTCCCTCCTAAGGATCAAACTAAAACTACCTCGGCGTCGTCTTAGAACCACCTCTCATCGGTTCATGTCCGTCGCGGTATGGGAATAGTTTTGCCCTTGGCCCGTGGCAGGAATTGGGCCAAATCGCGAAATTTTCGCCCAGAGGTTAACTTTTCGATCATTTTTCTCATAAGGCATTGAAAGTAAATATAAAAAATATGTCGCCAACTGGTTGAGTCCCTGAGGTGCGATGCAATTTGGTATCAATTTGGGCAAAACCGCCCCAATTCGTTGCGAAATTCTGGCTTTGACGGCAGGATTCGGCGACAAAACTCAGAAAAACAATACATGAGGCAGGCAGATGAACCTCCGGAAAGCAAGAGTATGCGCCGGCGCGTTAGCGATTCTGGCCTTTGGCGCTGTTACGGGGCATGCAAACGAGCCCGCCGCAGGTGGCGCGCTGAAAAGAATAAAGGCGCCGCTCCCCGGATCGCGGCCCAAGGTGACCGTGCAGATCACACCCGAAGAACATGCCGCGCGTCCCTTTGCCAAAAGCACAGGCGGGACATTGGATATTCCCACCGTCATCGCACGGGCCGAACCAGCACCCGACGTGAAACCGCCCAGCAAGGCGGGGCGCTACAACCGGTTTTGGGAAAAGGTTTCTCCGGACCTCGCCAAGGCGGGGGCAGGGCGGTTGGACGAGGCGTTTCGCGCGCTCACCAGCATTGGCGTCGGCGGGCCGCGCCTGCAGGCGCTGCAGGACATAGCAAGAGAGCGCGGCATCGATATCCTGCGCTCGACCGTCGGTACCAATGTCTCACCCGCACTTGTTCTGGCGGTGATATCGGTCGAATCCGCCGGTCGCGCCGATGCGGTCAGTTCAGCGGGGGCGCAGGGGCTGATGCAGCTTATGCCCGCGACGGCCAAGCGGTTCGGGGTCAGCGACAGTCTTGTGCCGGGTCAGAACATCGCCGGCGGGGTGAAATATTTGAACTGGCTGATGAACGAGTTCGGCAACGACCCGATTCTGGTGCTGGCCGGGTATAACGCGGGCGAAGGCGCGGTGCGCAAACACCAGGGCGTGCCGCCTTACGCCGAAACACGAGACTATGTTCCCAAGGTGCTGGCGGCATTCCAGATCGCGCGCGGTCTTTGTTCGACGCCGCCCGAACTTATCTCGGACGGCTGCGTCTTTGCCGCCATGCAATGAAAAAGGCCCGCCGAAACCTGGCGGGCCTTTTCGATTTTCCTATCCGGTCAGTTGACGATTGTCGCCTCGGTGGCGGCGCGCATCTCTTCATCCGAGACACCATCGGCCAGCTCGACGATCTTCAACCCGCCTTCGACCACGTCCAGAACGCCGAGGTTGGTTATGATCCGGTCCACCACGCCCTTACCGGTCAGTGGCAGGGTGCATTCCTTGAGCACTTTGCTGTCGCCATGCTTGTTGGTGTGATCCATCACCACGATGACCCGACCGACGCCCGCGACCAGATCCATGGCGCCGCCCATGCCCTTGACCAGCTTGCCGGGGATCATCCAGTTCGCAAGATCGCCTTTCTCATCGACTTCCATTGCGCCCAGAATCGCGGCAGCAATCTTGCCGCCCCGGATCATCGCGAACGAGGTGGCGCTGTCGAAATAGGCGGTGCGGGCCAGTTCGGTGATCGTCTGCTTGCCCGCGTTGATTAGGTCGGGGTCCTCTTCGCCCTCGTAAGGGAAGGGGCCCATGCCCAGCATGCCGTTTTCCGATTGCAGGGTGATATCCTTGTCTCCCACATAGTTCGCCACCAGCGTCGGAATCCCGATGCCGAGGTTCACATACATGCCGTCTTCCAGCTCTTCCGCCGCGCGGGCGGCCATCTGATTGCGGTCCCAGGGCATTATGCGTCCTCCTTCTTGCGGGTGGTGCGTTGTTCGATGCGCTTTTCGTGCTGCCCCTGAATGATGCGGTGCACATAGATGCCGGGCAGATGGATGCAATCGGGGTCCAGCTCGCCGCGTGGGACGATTTCCTCGACCTCGGCCACGCAGATCTTTCCACAGGTCGCGGCAGGCACATTGAAGTTGCGCGCCGTCTTGCGAAAGATCAGGTTGCCGGTGTCGTCGGCCTTCCACGCCTTGACAATGGCGAGATCGGCAAAGATGCCGTTTTCCAGAATATAGGTCTCGCCATTGAAATCCTTGTGCTCCTTGCCGTCGGCAATCACCGTGCCGACGCCGGTCTTTGTGTAAAAGCCTGGGATGCCCGCGCCGCCGGCGCGCATGCGTTCCGCCAAGGTGCCTTGGGGATTGAATTCAAGCTCCAGCTCACCGCTCAGGTACTGACGCATGAATTCGGCGTTTTCGCCTACATACGAGCTGATCATCTTTTTCACCTGTCGGGTCTGCAGCAGGATGCCGATACCGAAATCGTCAACGCCTGCGTTGTTCGAAGCAAAGGTCAGATCCTTGACGCCGGATTCTTTGATCGCGTCCAGCAGCAGCTCGGGAATGCCGCATAGGCCGAAACCGCCCGCCGCGATGAACATCCCGTCATGCAGCAAACCGTCCAGCGCCTCGGCGGCATTGGCATAGACTTTTTTCATGGAAAACTCCCCCAATGACTTGGTGATGCCGCAGGTTGTGCCGTCGCGTCACGGGGAAGTCAATGAATGCATGGGGGAAAGGTATTTATACGTAATGACGCGGCCCGGCATGAAAACCGGGCCTGCGACTTTCACTTGGAACTGGGATTCTTTGCCACCTTTTTCTTGGTCGGCGCTTTCTTTTTGCCACTCTTCTTGGCCGCTTTTTCGGCCACCAGTTTCACGGCCATCTCCAGCGTCACATCGGCAGGTTCCGTACCCTTCGGCAGGGTTGCGTTCACCTTCTCCCATTTCACGTAGGGGCCATAGCGGCCTTCCATCACGTTGATCGGGCCACCGTCAGGATGTTCGCCCAACTCCTTCAGCGGCTTGGCGGCGGTCCTGCCGCGCCCTGCGGGATTGGCGCGCTTTTCGGCCAGCAACTCCACCGCGCGGTTCATCCCGATCTCGAACACGTCGTTGGGGTCTTTCAGGTTGGCATAGACTGGCTTGGCTTCATCGGCCAGTTGATGCATCAGATAGGGGCCGAAACGCCCGAAGTTCGAGGTGATCATGCCGCCTTCGGGGTGCTCACCGATCTGGCGGGGCAGGGACAGAAGCGTCAGCGCCTTGTCCAGATCCATGTCATCCTTGCTCCAGCCGCGTGGAAGCGATGCGCGCGGAGGCTTCTTGTTCTCGGGCGTGGGTTCGCCTCGCTGAACATACGGCCCAAAGCGACCGGATTTCAGCCAGATTTCATCCCCGGCGTCTTCGCCCAGCAATTGTTCGTCGCCTTCCGCGCCTTCACCGGCGATGGGCCGTGTATAGGTACACTCCGGATAGTTTCCGCAGCCCACGAACCCGCCGGTGCGCGAGGTTTTAAGGTGCAATTGCCCCAATCCGCATTTCGGGCAGATACGCGGGTCGGACCCATCCTCACGCGGGGGGTAAAGCTGTGGCGCCAATGCCTCGTCCAGCTTGTCCAGCACTTCCGAGATGCGCAATTCGGATGTTTCGCCAATCGCTGCCGAGAAATCGCGCCAGAACTTGCCCAGCAGATCCTTGTAGTCACGATCACCGGCGCTGACATCATCCAGTTGCTCTTCCAGATTCGCGGTGAACTCGTAGCCAACATACTGGCGGAAGAAGTTCAGCAGGAAGATGGTGACGATCCGCCCCTTTTCCTCGGGGATCAGTCGGTTCTTGTCCTTGCGCACATATTCACGGTCCTGAATCGTGGTCACGATCGAGGCATAGGTCGACGGACGCCCGATGCCCAGCTCTTCCATCCTCTTGACCAAGGTCGCCTCGGTATAGCGCGGCGGAGGTTGGGTGTGGTGTTGCAGCGCCAGAACCGCTTCGTTTTCGGACAGGATCGCCTCTTTGGCGACCTTTGCGCCTTCGGTCACCTGCGTCTCGCCGGTCGCCTTGACGAACTGATCGGACAGAGACTCGCGGGCAAAGACGGCCTTGTCGCCCCGCATGATCTGGGGCAGGCGTTTGTCATCCTCGTCAGCCACATCGTCGCGGCCCTCTTCATAAACGCGCATGAATCCGTCGAACAGAACGACCTGGCCGGTGGCCCGCAACCCGACCTGACCGTCGTCCGAGCCGATCTCGACTGTCGTCCGCTCCAGTCGCGCCGCTGCCATCTGGCAGGCAATGGTGCGTTTCCAGATCAGGTCATACAGCTTGCGCTGATCCTCATCCGTGACCTTCAGCGCCTTGGCGTCGCGGTTCATATCCGTCGGGCGGATACATTCGTGTGCTTCCTGGGCGTTCTTGGCTTTGTTCTTGTAGATGCGCGGGTTGTCCGACACATATTCAGCACCGTACCGGTCCGCGATGGTGTCGCGTGTTGCCGCCACCGCTTCGGGCGCCATGTCGATGCCGTCGGTCCGCATATAGGTAATGTAGCCGGCCTCATACAACCGCTGCGCCACCTGCATCGCGTGACGCGCGCCCATGCCAAATTTGCGGCTGGCCTCCTGCTGCAGCGTCGAGGTCATGAAAGGTGCGCTGGGGGTACGTGCGGTAGGTTTGGCCTCGACCGCATTCACAGTCAGGGCGCGGCTGGTGACGGCCTGCACCGCCAGTTCCGCCTGCGTGGCATTGGCAATGTCGTGCTTGTCCAGCTTCTTGCCTGCCAGCGTGACCAAACGCGCCTCGTAAATCTGACCGCGCGGCGTTTCGAACAGCGCCTTGACCGACCAGTATTCGACCGGCTTGAACGCTTCGATCTCCATCTCGCGCTCGACGATCAGGCGCAGGCAGACTGATTGCACCCGGCCCGCCGACTTTGCACCAGGCAGTTTGCGCCAAAGAACCGGTGACAGGTTGAACCCAACCAGATAATCCAGCGCGCGCCGCGCCAGATAGGCTTCGACCAGGGGCATGTCGACTTGGCGCGGGTTTTGCATCGCCTGGGTTACCGCGTCCTTGGTGATGGCGTTGAAGGTAACCCGGCTGACCGCCGTATCCTTTTTGATCGAGCGCCGCTTGGTCAGCGCCTCTTGCAGATGCCAACTGATAGCCTCGCCCTCGCGATCGGGGTCAGTGGCAAGGATCAGTGCATTGTCATCCTTGAGCGCGTCTGCGATCGCCTTGACATGCTTGCGGCTGTCGACGCCAACTTCCCAGGTCATGGAAAAATCATGGTCCGGATCTACCGATCCATCCTTGGGTGGAAGGTCGCGAACGTGCCCGTAAGAGGCCAAAACCGTGTAGTTGGGGCCAAGATACTTATTGATTGTTTTGGCCTTGGCTGGGGATTCTACAACAACTACAGGCATTTAAATGAAAACCTCGTATATCGGATGCGGCGCTTTCTATGGCGGTGCAAGATGTGGAGTGCAAGGGCCGAATGTCAATCCGTTCCTTTGAAGCCTGATTTCCTGCCGGTTTGAAACGCGAAAGCAAGCCCGCAAACGGGCTGCGAAACAACAAAAGTAGGGCACTGCGCCTTCAGCCGATACGAGACAACAATCCGCCGGGTTGTCGTTGTATCCGGCCATCCAGTTCCAGATCAACCAGTGCCGGGCCGACATCGCCCGCACTGGCGGATAGGTCGCGGATCAACTGGTCTTCGGCAAGGGGCGAAGGGCCAAGCCGGTCAAGAATCTGAAGATGCAATTTTGCGGTTTCCCGAAGGCTGCGTTTTTGGGGCGGTGCAGGGGGCAGAGCATCCAGAAGGTCTCTGGCCGGTGATTCCGGCAGGTTGTCTTTCTCTCTGGGCAGCGCCTCGATCACGTCTTGTGCGTTGCGTACAAGTTGCGCGCCATCCCGGATCAACAAATTGCAGCCGGCTGCACGGGCATCCAGCGGATGGCCGGGAACTGCAAGCACCTCGCGACCCTGATCCAGCGCGTCGCGCGCGGTGATCAGGCTGCCCGACTTGGCGGCCGCCTCGACCACCACAACGGCCTGAGCCAGACCCGAAATGATCCGGTTGCGCCGCGGGAAATGCCGCGCTTGTGGCGTAGTGCGCAAGGGTTGCTCCGACAGTCGCAGGCCCTTTTGGGCAATATCCATCGCAAGATGCGCATTCTCTGCCGGATAGACGACATCGACACCGCCAGCCAGAACCGCGACCGTGCCTGTCTCCAAAGTCGCCAGATGGGCGGCCGCATCGATGCCACGTGCTAGGCCAGACACAACTACGTACCCTTCGGCACCCAGATCGTGTGCAAGTGCGCGCGCCATGCGCGTGCCAAGCGAAGAACAGTTGCGGGCCCCGACCAGTGCGATCATGGGTCGACGCAACAAATCCGCATTGCCCAACGTCCACAGAACCGGGGGCGCATCCTGAATATCCGTCAAGGATGCGGGATAGGCGGCATCGCCCAGGCACAAAAGCCGTGCGCGCACGGCTTTTGCGGCCTTGAGTTCGGCCTCGATCACGCCGGGAGGGCAGATTTCATAGCCCTCGACCCCGGCTGCGCGCGCCACTTCAGGCAGCGCAGCCAGCGCGTTCTGCGCTGATCCATGTTCGTTCAACAGGCGCCGAAATGTTGTCGGCCCGACCCGGCGCGAGCGCAAAAGACGGAGCCACGAAAACCGGTCTTCTTCCGTGGTGGGTGGGAGTGGGGGGTGATTGGAAGAATGCTGCTTCTCGGTCATCCGTCGCTCCGCCTGTTTGCAAAACTGGTTTACGCAACGGGGTCTTAACAGGCGGTGAATCGCGTAGAATTTATTCCAATTCACACGATTTCTTATCCTCAGCGGGCCGCAATGCGTTGAAATATAGCGATTTGGCAAATTGCCACAGCGTTCAGAAACCTGCGGGGCGACGCTGGTGCGCTCCGAATCAAGCCCGCCCGCCATTAACCCTGAACCCGGTCCGATTCTGCCTCAGGCAGCCGAACCGCCCACTGTCAACCCGTCCATCAACACCGTCGGCTGGCCGACGCCAACTGGCACCCACTGGCCATCCTTGCCGCAATTTCCCATTCCGGGGTCCAGTTCCATGTCGTTGCCCAGGCCGCGTATCTTCTTCAGCGCCGAAGGCCCGTCGCCAATCAATGTGGCGCCCTTGACCGGCGCACCGATCTTGCCGTTCTGCACCCGGTATGCCTCGGTGCAGGAGAACACGAACTTGCCGTTGGTGATGTCTACCTGTCCACCGCCGAAACCGACGGCCCAGATACCGTCCTTGATCTCGGCCACAAGTTCTGCCGGATCGGCGTCGCCGCCCAGCATGATGGTGTTGGTCATGCGCGGCATCGGGCTGTGGGCATAGCTTTGTCGCCGACCATTACCCGTTGATACGGTGCCCATCAGACGCGCATTCTGACGATCCTGCATATAGCCTGTCAGGATGCCATCCTCGATCAGAACCGTGCGTGAACTCGGGGTTCCCTCGTCATCCACGGTGATCGAGCCGCGCCGATCGGGGATCGTGCCGTCATCCAGAACCGTCACTCCTTTCGAGGCGATCCGCTGTCCCATCAGCCCGGCAAAGGCGGAACTTCCCTTGCGGTTGAAATCACCCTCCAGCCCGTGCCCGATGGCTTCGTGCAACAGGATGCCCGGCCAACCATGCCCCAGCGCCACTTCCATCACGCCCGCAGGGGCGGGCACAGCTTCAAGATTGACCAGCGCGATGCGCAGCGCCTCGCGCACCTTTTCCTGCCAGTCCGCCGGGTCGATCAGCCCGCCCAAACCTACACGCCCGCCGCCCCCGGCAGAGCCGCTTTCGCGTCGCCCGTCCTTTTCCACGATTACCGATACGTTCAAGCGCGTCATCGGTCGCACGTCTCGCACATGCACGCCATCGGGGCGCAAGATCTCCACTTCCTGTATCGAGGCCGCCAGCGCCGCACTGACCTGAACCACGCGCGAATCCAGATCGCGGGCAAAAGCGTCGATGTCCCGAAGAGTTTCGATCTTGACCGGAAAACTTGCCGATTCGATCGGGTCGGTATCGCTATAAAGCCGCTTGTTCGTCGCGATCGGTGGCTGGGCCAGCACACCGCCACCCGCACCCACCGCCAGACGCGCGGTTTCGGCCGCTCGTTTCAGTGCCGGGATCGAGACATCGGTCGAATGGGCGTATCCCGCGACCTCACCCTTGACCGCCCTCAGCCCGAAGCCTTCCGAGGCGTCATAGGACGCGCTCCGCAATCGACCGTCGTCAAACACCAGCGCCTCGGATTTCCGCCGTTCCACGAAGAGCTCTCCATCATCCGCCCCAAGGGCCGCAGATTGCAAAATCGCCAGTGCTTCATCCAGCGGAATCGCGGTCTCGAAGGGGCGAAACGGGTCATTGGGCATGGGCCGGAACCTTTCCGATTTGATCCAGATCAAAAATAGCGTCCGTTTGACGCAAGCATTTTGCTTTATCTAGTCTCCGGAATATGGTTTTTAACGCGGTCAAAGACAACGGGAGAGGTGCGACCTGATTCATACCTCCCTGTCAGGGACGCAAAGATCAAACGATCAGGACAGAAAATGAAGAATGCTTTGACGCTTTCGGGGCTTATCGCCGCCCTTTCCAGCCTGCCCGCCATGGCTCAGGAGCTTGAAACCATCGGTAAACCGACCCCCGGCGGACTGGGCTTTCAGCCGGCCGCGACGGAACTCGCCCGCGATCTGCAATCGCTCGACGGCCTGATTCTGGTCATCATCACATTGATCTGTATTCTGGTCGGCTTTCTGATGCTGTACAGCTTTGTACGCTTCAACAAACGCGCCAACCCGACACCGGCAAAGTTTTCGCACTATACCCCGGTCGAGATCGCCTGGACGGTCGGCCCGATCATGATCCTGGTTCTGATCGGATCGTTCTCGCTGCCGGTGCTGTTCAAACAGCAGGAAATCCCGCAGGGCGAAATCAATATCAAGGTCACCGGCTACCAGTGGTACTGGGGCTATGAATACACCGACGAAGGCTTCGGCTTTGAAAGCTTCCTTCTGGGCAAGGAAGCATTGGCCGAGAATGGATACAATCAGGATGAATACCTGCTGGCCACCGACAATGCCGTCGTCGTGCCGGTCGGCAAGGTTGTCGTGATGGACGTCACCGGTGCTGACGTGATCCACTCGTGGACCATCCCTTCTTTTGGCGTGAAGCAGGACGCGGTACCGGGCCGTCTGGCGCAGCTGTGGTTCAAGGCGGACAAGGAAGGCGTCTATTTCGGCCAGTGCTCCGAACTTTGCGGCAAGGACCACGCCTATATGCCGATCACGGTCAAGGTCGTGAGCGAAGAGGAATATGACCGCTGGCTGACCGAAGCCAAGGAAGAATTCGCGGGTATTCCGCAATCCTATCAGGTTGCCTCGAACTGACGTAAGGTGTGGCGGGGACACCCGCCCGATTTAGGATGATGCAGGGTGCGTGGTCTCCGCGCACCTTTCGCCCCCAAAGGACCGGAAATGAGCGACGCAAGCATCAATGCCAGCACAGTCCGCGAGGACGAGGCCAGCTTTGGCGATTATTTCGCCCTGTTGAAGCCGCGCGTAATGTCTCTTGTCGTGTTCACGGCTCTGGTCGGCTTGCTGGCTGCGCCCGTGCCGGTGCATCCGTTTGTGGGATTCTGCGCCATCCTGTTCATCGCCATCGGCGGCGGCGCGTCCGGAGCGCTGAACATGTGGTGGGACGCCGATATTGACCGCGTGATGAAGCGCACCAAGAAACGTCCGATCCCCGCCGGCAAGATTCAGGAGGGCGAAGCGCTCGCCTTTGGCCTGACGCTGTCGGGATTCGCCGTTGTAATGCTGGGTCTGGCAACCAACATCCTGGCAGGGGCCTTTCTGGCGTTCACCATCTTTTTCTACGTCGTCATCTACACGATGTGGCTCAAGCGTTCGACGCCGCAGAACATTGTGATTGGCGGCGCTGCGGGTGCATTCCCGCCCGTCATCGGCTGGATCGCGGCTACCGGCACTATGTCGGTCGAACCCTGGCTGATGTTCGCTTTGACCTTCATGTGGACACCGCCGCATTTCTGGGCGCTGGCCCTGTTCATGCGTTCGGATTATGACGACGCCGGGGTGCCGATGCTGACCGTGACTCACGGCCGTCGCGCCACCCGAGTTCACATTCTGGTTTACACTGCCCTGCTGGCGCTGCTGGCCGTCGGCACGGCCTTTTCTGACATTGGCGGCCCCGTCTATCTGGCGGTGGCGTTGGTCATGAATGCCCTGTTCCTGCGCGGTGCCTGGAAAATCTCGCGCCGGGACGAACACGCGTCAGAGGCCGATAATTTCAAGGCCGAACGGGGTTTCTTCAAGCTATCGTTGCTCTATCTCTTCCTGCATTTCGGCGCGATTCTGGCCGAGGCGCTGCTGAAGCCCTATGGGTTGGGGGGCTGGGGATGAGCCTGCGTAAGACACACGAACTGCACAATCGCCGCTTTGGCCGCAATCTGGGCGTGGCCCTGACGCTGGCGGCTTTGATCGTCATCATCTTTGGCCTGACCGTGGTAAAGGTCAGCCGGGGCGACTATGAACCGCCGCGCGCAGAGGTGCAGAACTGATGGCGATTCGGGGACCCCAGAAAACGGTTCTGCAACTGGTCGGCGTCGTCGTCGTCATGGGCGCACTCGCCTGGGCGTCGGTGCCGTTTTACAACTGGTTCTGCCGGGTCACCGGCTTTGGCGGAACCACTGGCGTGGCCGAGCAAAGCTCGGACACAGTGATCGACAAAACTGTCACCGTGCGCTTCGATGCCTCGAAGGAACGCGGCATGCCGTGGGAATTCAAACCGGTCGAACGCGAGATGACGCTTCGTATCGGCGAAACCGGGCTAGTCTTTTACGAGGCCTACAACCCGACCGACAAACCTGTCGCCGGGCAGGCCTCATATAACGTGGCCCCCTATTCGGCAGGTGGCTACTTCCAGAAAATCGCCTGTTTCTGCTTTGACGAACAGGTGCTGCAACCGGGGGAACGGGTGGAGATGCCCGTGACCTTCTATGTCGATCCGGAAATCGTCAACGATCCGGAAGGGCAATACGTGCATACGATCACTCTGTCGTATACATTCTACGAAATCGACCTGCCCGAGGGGTACGCAGCCCTCGACGCGCAGGCGGAAACAACAACGAACTAATGCCTGTAGGTGAGGGACGCTGATGGCACACGCTAAAAATCACGACTACCACATTCTGAGCCCGTCGATCTGGCCGCTGATCGGCGCAGCGGGCGGTTTCGTCATGCTGGTCGGGGCCGTATTGTGGATGCACGGCATCACCGCCTATATGTTCTGGGCCGGTCTTCTGGCCGTTCTCTACACCATGTTCGGCTGGTGGTCGGATGTGGTGGCCGAAAGCCGCGCCGGCGATCATACGCCCGTGGTGCGGATCGGCCTACGCTATGGCTTCATCCTGTTCATCACTTCCGAGGTGATGTTCTTCTTTGCCTGGTTCTGGTCTTTCTTCAAACACCGTATGTACCCGATGCAGGATTATGTGGGCACCGAATATGTCGCGCCAAGCATCCATGCGGTCGACCCGTTCCACCTGCCGCTGATCAACACGCTTGTTCTGCTGCTTTCGGGCTGTGCGGTAACCTGGGCGCACCACGCGCTGGTGCATAACAATGATCGCAAGGCGTTGGTGCAGGGTCTGGCGATCGGCATCGTGTTTGGTATCGCCTTTACCTTCCTGCAGGGTTACGAATACGCCGAACTGCTCAAGCATGAAGGCTGGGAATTCGGCGGCGACCAGTTCTATTCGAACTTCTTCATGGCCACCGGTTTCCACGGCGCGCACGTGATCATCGGCACCATTTTCCTGACTGTCTGCCTGCTGCGTGCGATGCGCGGGGATTTCACGCCCGAAAAACACATCGGATTCGAGGCGGCGGCCTGGTACTGGCACTTCGTTGATGTCGTCTGGTTGTTCCTGTTCTTTGCCGTCTACATCTGGGGTCAGGCCCCGCTGATGTAAGGCCGGTCAGGCTGATCAATTGCAAAAGCCGCCCCAAGGGGCGGCTTTTTCTCTATGTGGGTCGCAAGATTGCTCTCCATACAATTGCGTGGTTGCAATTCAGCCCGCGCGCCCCTTAACAAGACGCCGGTTCCTGAAATGAAGTTTGGTCCTGACATGCGCCGTATTCTGTTCCTGCTGATCTTCGGCCTCGCCGGTTTGGGCGTGCTGCTGTCGCTGGGCTTCTGGCAGGTACAGCGCCTGGCGTGGAAGCAGGTCGTTCTGGCAGAGATCGAAGATCGGATCTCGGCCACGCCGGTTTCCCTGCCACCGCAGATTTCGGCGGATCAGGACAAATACCTGCCGGTGACGGTGTCGGGCGAGATGGAGCCTGCGGAAATCCACGTTCTTGTGTCGCTCAAACAGGTTGGTGCGGGGTATCGCATCATTCAGCCGTTCAGCTCCAGCGGCCGGACCATTTTGATTGACCGGGGGTTCATCCCGACCACGGCCAAACAGGCCGGGCGTCGGAACGGCCAGATGCAGGTGACAGGCAATTTGCACTGGCCGGACGAAATTGACAGTTACACGCCCGCACCTGATATCGACGCCAATATCTGGTTCGCCCGCGATGTGCCCGCGCTTGCGGCTGCACTGGGTGCGGAGCCGGTTCTGCTGATCGCCCGTTCGCAAACCGATCCGAATGTGACTCCGTTGCCGGTGGACACGGCGGGAATACCAAACGATCACCTGCAATATGCAATAACCTGGTTTGGCCTGGCTCTGGTCTGGGCCGCGATGACCGGATACTTCCTATGGCGCAGCCGTGCCAATTCTGAAAGTGACGCGACATGAAATACATCTCGACCCGCGGGCAGGCGCCCGAACTCTCGTTTGAAGAGGCCATGCTGACCGGCCTTGCCCGCGACGGCGGCTTGTACGTGCCTGCCGAAATCCCGGTGATGACCTATGCCGAAATCGCGTCGCTGGCGGGGCTGCCCTATGAGGAAATCGCATTCCGCGTCATGTGGCCCTATGTCAGCGGCTCATTTGCCGAGGACGAGTTTAAGGGGATCATCGCGCGCGCTTACCAGGATTTCGGCCACGCCGCCCGCGCGCCGCTGAAACAGCTGAACGAGAACCATTTCCTGCTCGAGCTGTTTCACGGCCCCACCTTGGCATTCAAGGATTTCGCCATGCAGCTCATTGGTCAGCTGTTTCAGGTTGCCCTCAAGAAGCGCGGCGAGCGGGTGACCATCGTCGGCGCGACCAGTGGGGATACCGGTTCAGCCGCGATCGAGGCGTTCCGCGGGCTGGACGCGGTGGACGTTTTCATCCTGTTCCCGCATGGCCGTGTTTCCGAGGTACAGCGCCGCCAGATGACCACGCCCGCCGACAGCAACGTGCATGCGCTGGCGGTGGATGGCGATTTCGACGATTGCCAAGCCTCCGTGAAGGACATGTTCAACGATTTCGACTTCCGCGACGGGGTCAGGCTGGCTGGCGTAAACTCGATCAACTTTGCCCGCGTATTGGCACAGGTGGTCTATTACTTTTCTGCCGCCACCAACCTCGGTGCGCCGCATCGCAAGATCAGCTTCACGGTGCCAACCGGCAACTTTGGCGACATCTTCGCTGGCTATCTGGCCAAGCGTATGGGGCTGCCGATTGACCGCCTTGTGGTGGCGACCAACCAGAACGACATTCTGCATCGCTGCCTCTCGGGTGAGGGGTATTTCAAGGGCGAGACTATCCCTTCGATCAGCCCGTCGATGGACATTCAGGTCAGCTCGAATTTCGAACGCGCGCTCTATTATGCCTATGGCGAAGATGGCGGGGCCATCGCACAATTGATGGATGAGCTGAAACAGGGTGGCTTCAATATCAGCCAGGGCGCGATGGAAGCGCTGCGTGAGAATTTCGATTCGGGCCGTGTGTCCGAAGAGGAAACGCTGGCCACGATCAAATCCACGCTTACCCGTAGCGCCGAACTGGTCTGCCCCCATTCCGCCGTCGGCGTGAAGGTGGCCGAAGAGGCGCGCGCGGCAGATGTTCCAATGATCACCCTTTCCACCGCACATCCGGCGAAATTCCCCGCTGCTGTGGAACAGGCAAGCGGCGTGCATCCGCCTCTTCCCCCGCGCATGTCTGACCTGTATGAACGGTCGGAACGGGTGACCCGCATCGCCAACGATCTGGGCGCCATCCAGGACTATATCAAAGGGCAGATTACTGCGTGACTGTTAGACAAGACCAACTGGCCAACGGCTTTCGTATCGTCAGTGAACACATGCCGGGGCTGCAATCTGCGGCCATTGGCATCTGGGTAACCGCAGGAGGCCGCCACGAGCGGATCGAGCAGAACGGCATCGCTCATTTCCTCGAACACATGGCATTCAAAGGGACAGAGCGGCGCTCGGCGCTGGAAATTGCTGAGGCTATCGAGGATGTGGGTGGCTACATCAACGCCTACACCTCGCGCGAGGTGACGGCATACTACGCCCGCGTGCTCAAGGACGACGTGGCGCTGGCCATGGACGTGATCGGGGACATCGTGATGAACCCGGTCTTCGACCCGCGCGAGATCGAGGTCGAGCGCGGTGTGATCCTGCAGGAAATCGGTCAGGCCCATGATACGCCCGATGACGTGATCTTTGACTGGTTGCAGGAAGAAAGTTATCGCGACCAGCCTTTGGGTCGCACCATCCTTGGGCCCACGGAACGGGTCAGCGCCTTTTCGCGCGAGGATCTGTCGGCCTTCGTGGCGGAACATTACGGGCCGGAACAGATGATCCTGTCCGCTGCAGGCGCCGTCGACCACGATCAGCTGATGAAATTGGCCGAAAAGATGTTCGGGCATTTGCAGCCCCGCAAGGGGCTGATCGCCGAGCCTGCCCGGTTCATCGGCGGCGAGGCACGCCACGAAAAGGTTCTGGAACAGGCCCATTTCGCGCTGGCGTTCGAAAGCCCGGGCTATCGTGACGACGCCATCTATACCGCGCAGATATACTCGTCGGCACTGGGCGGTGGCATGTCCTCGCGGCTGTTTCAGGAAATCCGCGAGGTGCGCGGCCTCTGTTATACGATCTTTGCGCAGGCCGGAGCTTACGCCGATACCGGCACTACCACGATCTATGCCGGTACCTCCGCCACTCAGGTTGCGGAACTGGCGGGTATCACCATCGACGAGATGAAGCGCGCAGCCGAAGACATGAGTCCCGAAGAGGTCGCCCGTGCCCGCGCCCAGATGAAGGCCGGGATGCTGATGGGGCTGGAAAGCCCCTCGAACCGGGCCGAGCGTTTAGCCCGGCTGGTGCAGATCTGGGATCGGGTGCCGTCGCTGGAGGAAACGGTCGAGAAAATCGATGCCGTCACCACCGCTGACGTGCGCCAGTTCGCCGAGGATATGGCGGTCACGGCCCCTGCGGCGCTGGCGCTTTATGGGCCGGTGTCGACGGCGCCGTCCCTCGTGGACCTGCAGGAGAGGCGCGCGGCGTGATGCTGCTGGGCAAGCGTAAGCTGAAACTCGAAACCGAGCGGCTCAGCCTGCGCCCGCCCGCGCATTCCGACTATCAAGACTGGACAGCGCTGCGGCGCGCCTCGGAGGATTACCTGACCCCGTGGGAACCGGTCTGGGCCAACGATCACCTCAGCCGTAAATCCTTTACCAACAGGGTCTACTGGGCGCAGCGCTCGATCTCGAACGGCTCGGCCATCCCTTTGTTTCTGTTCCGGCGCGCCGATGACGTCCTGCTGGGCGCGGTCACGCTGGACAACATCCGGCGCGGCCCGGCGCAGGCGGGAACGCTGGGCTACTGGACTGGGCAGGCCTTTGCCCGGCAAGGCTATATGCGCGAGGCCATCGGTGCGGTTGTGCATTACGCTTTCACCCGCCTGGATCTGAGCCGGATCGAGGCGGCCTGCCTGCCGGAAAACGCGGCCTCTCGCGGGTTGCTGGAAAGCTCGGGCTTCAAATACGAGGGCGTGGCGCAATCCTATCTGCAGATCAACGGGCGGTGGCGGACGCATGTGCTTTATGCCAGCCTCAGATCCGACCGGCGCGGCAAGACGGATACGGGCTAGGTGACCTCTTTCCGGGTCATTGGGGCGCTACCCAAACCCCGGAGTATTTTTGAAAAGATGAAAGACTATGCGTGACTTGGGACCAAGTCGCGCTACACTTGCGCTCATGTGGCGGGTTCTTCTGGCATTGATCGTAGTCGCGGGGGGCGCGGCGGCACAGGAACGGCGGCCGAGCCATTGCATCGCCATTGCCGATGCCGCGCCGGGGATCGATTATCTGCACAAGGCGGCTTGGCAGGACCCGGTGCCGAAGTATTCGGTACGGGTCAGCTATATCGCGCATGCCTCGTTTCTGATCCAGACACGCGGCGGGCTGAATGCGGTCACCGATTTCACCGGGTTCATCGGCGGCGCCGATATGATTCCGGATATCGTGACCATGAACCACGCGCACGAGACCCATTGGACACAATTCCCCGATCCCGCGATCCCGTATGTTCTGCCGGGTTGGGGGCGTTTTGGCGAAGGGATCGAACACCACCTGGATCTTGGCGAAATCCTGATCCGGAATGTTTCGACCGATATCCGATCGGTCTATGGCGGGGTCGAGGAACGCGGTAACTCGATCTTCGTGTTCGAGGTCGAGGGGCTGTGTATCGGCCACCTGGGACACTTGCACCACGTTCCCAGCGACGCGCAGTTCGCCGCTCTTGGCCGACTGGACGTGGTCATGGCTGCCGTCGATGGCGGTACGACCATGCCCTTGCCCGAAATGATTTCGGTTCTGAAGCGCTTGAAAAGCTCGGTCATAATCCCGATGCACTGGTTCTCGGGCTATTCACTGGAGCGTTTTCTTTCGGGCGTTCGAGACGAGTTCGCCATACGGCGCGACGGCGTGTCCGAGATCGAGGTGTCGCTTCGCTCCTTGCCCGACCGGCCCACGGTGGTTGTGCTGGAACCGCGATACCTGATCGAGCCCGATTAGGGCTTGCCCGGCGCACGTGCCTTGGGCATGGATTGGGCATGACCCTGAATCCCGCCGATGACAGTTTTGCCGCTCGCCTCACCAAAGAGGTTCCGCAGGATATCCTGAACCCGGTCGAGCCGCGTTTCCTGGAAGAGCCGCGAGGGCGTTATGCTGGGCAGGCGGGCCTTGTGGCCCTGCCGCGAACCGTGACTGAGGTCGCGGCGCTGATCCGCTGTGCCGCTGCGGCGCGGGTGCCGGTTGTCCCTTATGGGGGCGGCACCGGCCTGGTAGGCGGGCAGGTGACGCCCGAAGGGCCGGCGCCGCTGGTGATCTCGATGGAGCGGATGGCGGCGATCCGGGCGGTGCACCCGGCCGAAAACGTGCTGGTGGTCGAAGCTGGCGCCATTCTGGCCGATGTTCAGGCGGCGGCCTGCAACGCCAACCGCCTGTTTCCCTTGTCACTCGCCTCGGAGGGAACCTGCAGGATCGGCGGCAATCTTGCTGCAAACGCTGGTGGGGTGAATGTGTTGCGCTATGGCAATGCCCGCGACCTGTGCCTTGGGTTGGAGGCGGTCCTGCCTAACGGCGAGATCTGGAACGGGCTGACCCGGCTGCGCAAGGACAACACCGGATACGATCTGCGCAACCTGCTGATCGGGTCCGAGGGGACGCTGGGTATCATCACGGCGGCGGCGCTGAAGCTCTATCCCATCCCGGCGGGCACCAGCACCGCGATGATCGTGGTTCCGTCGCCCGAAGCGGCGTTGGAACTGCTGGCCTGCGCCCGCGATCGCGTCGGCGAGGCGGTCAGTGCCTTTGAACTGATCCACAGACAGGGGCTGGAGTTTCTGGCCGAGGTTCTGCCCGGCATTCGCCAGCCGTTCGATGTCAAACCCGAATGGTGCGTCCTGGTCGAGCTTGGCCTGCCACAGGGACTTGATCCCGCCCGTACCATGGAGGCGCTTTTCAAGACGGCCTTGCAACACGGGATCGCCCGGGATGGTGTCGTGGCGCATTCCGATGCGCAGCGTCGGGCGCTCTGGTCGGTGCGTGAACATATCCCCGAGGCCAACCGGCTGATCGGTTCGGTGTCGAGCCATGATATCTCTTTGCCGCTGTCGGTCATCCCCGATTTCATTCGCGGCGCGGCCGGGGTCGTTTCGGGGTTGGGTGCGTTTCGTATCAACTGTTTCGGGCATCTGGGCGACGGCAACCTGCACTACAACGTCTATCCGATGGCGGGCATCGACCGCGCGACGCTTGAAGGCAAAAAGGAAGCTGTCATGCAGGCGGTGCATGATCTGGTACGCGACTATGGCGGCTCGTTCAGCGCCGAGCACGGGGTCGGGCGGATGAAGGTCAAGGATCTGGAGCGTTACGGCGATCCGGTGAAACTTGCCGCCATGCGGGAGATCAAGGCGACACTGGACCCTGCCGGGATCATGAACCCCGGCGCGGTTCTGCGTCGCGCATAGCCGCTCAGAGGCCTTCGAATTCGCATAGGGCGTGCACATCCATGCCCATGCCTTCCAGCACCTTGCGCCCGCCCAGTTCCGGCAAATCGATGATGAACGCGCAGGACACGATGTCGCCGCCCAGGCGCTGGATCAGCTTGATGCCGGCCGCTGCGGTGCCACCGGTGGCCAGCAGGTCATCGACCACCAAAACCTTCTCGCCCTCTTTGATGGCGTCGTCATGGATTTCGACGATGGCCTCGCCATATTCCAGCTTGTAATCCTGACTGATGGTGGTGCCCGGAAGCTTGCCCTTTTTCCGGATCGGCACAAAGCCGACGCTCAGTTGGTGTGCAATCGCGCCGCCAAGGATGAACCCGCGCGCTTCCAGCCCCACGACCTTGTCGATGCGCTCGCCCGCGTAGGGGTGCAGCATCTGGTCGATGGCCATGCGGAACCCGCGCGCATCGGCAAACAGCGTGGTCACGTCGCGAAACATGATCCCTTCATGCGGAAAATCGACGATGGTGCGGATATAGTCCTTGACCGAGGTGCTTTTGGGCATGCGGCCTCCCTTGCTGACATGGTTCACGCAAGCGGGTTTGACGCATCGGGACGCGCCGTTCAAGAGGCAGGATGCGGGCTGCGGCGTCCCGCCCTTGGATTTGGTTCAACGCAGCGAAAATGCCGCTCGATGTATCCGGAAAAACCGGGTCAGGCCGGGCGGCGCAGCAATGCGGTGGCCACGCCCATGCCCATCAACGTCACGCCGCCGACTCGGGTAATCCCCGTGATTACCTTGGGGCGCGCGATCAGGCGCCGCAGGCGGTCGGCCAACAAGGCATATGTCAGCGCATTCAGCCAGGCGAGTCCAACGAAGGTGGCGATCAGGATGGTGAACTGCGGCATCAAGGCCTCGCCAGGTTTGATGAATTGCGGCACGAAAGCAATGAAGAACGCGATGGATTTCGGGTTCAGGGCCGTTACCGCCGCTGCGTGACCGAAAACGTTACCTGCGGTCACATCACGCTCGGTGCGCACGGTCCCCAGACCATCGGACGGCGCGCTGCGCAACAGTTTCCAACCCAGCCAGATCAGATAGGCGGCACCGACCCATTTCAGCACCATGAACATCTCGGCCGATGCCAACACGAGCGCCCCCAATCCCAGAAGCGACGCGGTCATCGCCACCAGATCGCCCAGGGCCACCCCCGTGGCCGAGGCCACCGCAACGCTGCGCCCCTTGGACAGGGCATAGCTCAGCACCAACAATACGGTCGGACCGGGGATCAGCAGCAGTGCGGTCGAGGCGGCGACAAAGGCAAGCCAGAGGTCGAGAGGCATGAAAACACCTGTGATTGACATATCGGTGCATCAAACAACGCCCGCACGCGAACGTCCATACCCCGCGTTTTGCTATGGAATCTTGATGGCCTGTACGTGCATCCAGTCAAAGTTCTTCTCGCGGCCCAGCGATACCCAGCCCTCTTCCTCCCAGAAGCGCCAGAAATCCAGGCAGTCGGCGCGGGCCAACCGGGCCTTTTTCCACCCCCAGTCCAGCTTGTTGCGCGACGGATCCCAGTCGATGGCGGCGGCGAAAGAGTGCGTGGACCATGTCGAGCCATTGCGCTTGCGCCGCACATTCTTGCACCCGCCATAGATGTCCAATCCCATGTCGACCCGGGCATCGTGGTCGTAACGGGCAGCGATTTTGGTCAGAACCCTTTCAAGGCTCTGGGCGACTTTCGGATGGCAACCGATCTTGCTGGTCTTGACCGACCGGTCCCAGTCCAGCTTCATCGTCCAGGGCACAGCAACGATCGTGGTTGCGGGCTGCCCACCCGAATTCGGATTGAAGCCGAAAAAACTGAACAGATCGGCCTGCCCGGTTTTATCTGCAGGCCAGCCATTGGGATTGACGTCCAACGGCACGATATCCCGGAAATCCATCGGCAACTCGCCGGTCTCCCGGAAAAAGCGGAAATCACTATAGCCCGCCTCAGTAAGGCTTCCCCACAAACCGTCGATGTCCCCGGGATCAATACCGGCGTCCTTGCTGACTAGCTGAAATGCGGCGACGCGTTTTCGGGCGGCACTCCAGGCACTTGGGTCACCGGATAACTCGCTGGCGCGCGGTTGGACCAGAGCCGCAGCCGCCGTATCCATTGCGGCGTTGATCTGTCCATCAATCGGGCCGGAATACGTCCCGGTCGCGCTCAACTCTTCCTGCAAAATGCGGATGGCACCTTGTTTCATGAAAAATCCCCCACGAATTTCTGAAAACAATGGGGGGATTGTATCACATCACGGGCGACTTCTCAGCCTTTTGTAGCTAAAGCACCCGCCCCGCCACCGCGTCCAGTTTCGTCAGCAACTCCGGGTTGCGCTTCTCTGGTGCGGTCAGAATGGCAAAATCCAGCGCCCGGTCGCAGCCATGCGGGCAGGGCGCGCGGTCCGCTCCCAGCAACGCAGGCAACCCCTTGACCAACGTGCGGCCCTTGTCGGCGTTTCCGGTCAGCGTGGCGATAATGGCACTGATATCCACCTCGCCGTGATGCGGGTGCCAGCTGTCATAGTCGGTGACCATGGCGATCGAGGCGTAACACAGCTCGGCTTCGCGGGCGAGCTTGGCCTCGGGCATGTTTGTCATGCCGATCACATCACAACCCCAGACCTCGCGGTACATCTTCGATTCCGCCAGGGTCGAGAACTGCGGCCCTTCCATCGCCAGATAGGTGCCGCCGCGGTGAATGTTGATCCCTGCCGCCTTTCCAGACGCCTCGCAGGCGTCGCTCAGGCGCGGGCAGGTTGGATGCGCTGCGCTGACATGGGCAACACAGCCGGTCCCGAAAAAGCTTTTCTCGCGCGCGAACGTCCGGTCGATAAATTGATCGACAATCACGAAATCCCCCGGCGCCATCTCTTCGCGAAACGACCCGCAAGCCGATACCGAGATGACGTCTGTCACCCCCAGCCGCTTCAGCGCGTCGATATTGGCGCGGTATGGCACCTCTGTCGGCGAATGCACGTGCCCCCGCCCGTGGCGCGGCAGAAAAGCCATGTCGACCCCTTCCAGCGACCCTGTCAGAACCTCGTCCGACGGTGTTCCCCAAGGGGTCTCAACCGCAACCCACTTGGCGTTTTCAAGCCCGTCGATCTCATAGATGCCCGATCCGCCGATCACCGCGATTTTCGTCTGGCTCACCTGTGCTCTCCCTGCCTTGGTCGTTGCCTGCTCAAGGTTTTTGGAGGGCCGCGACCGGAATGACAAGAGCGCTGTGCCGTGTCCCAAGGTGCCCTCTGGTCACAATGCCCTGAAGACGACCAGTGGCTGCGTCAAGTGGCCCCACCTGCCCGGCGCGCCGGAGCCAACACCGCGACAAGGTTCGACACCAAAAGCGCGCCGATCACCACTGCGCCTCCCGCGATCGCCCAAGGCCCCGGATCTTCACCGACTACCGCCCAGACCAGAATGGGCGCCAGAACAGATTCCAGCAGGACCAGTAACGACACCTCGGCCGAGCTGATGTAGCGCGGGCCAAGCGCCAGCAGGCACGAGGCCGCCCCGATAAAGGCTCCATGACCCAGAAACAGCGGCCATTGCTGCTCAAACGCCGCAGCCGGCGATACGAACATCCCAATTATGAGCGCCGCACCGATATAGGCAATCGGAATGGCCGGGATCATTGACGTGTCCCTGACCTTGCGCACCGCGGTCAGCGCGGCCGCAAAGGCGGCAGACACGTAAACGGCCCAGATGTCACCCCTCCAGGACGAAATCTGCGTCTCGCCCGACCCATAGGCAATCATCGCCAGCCCCGCCAAGACCACCGCCATCGTCAGCACCATGCGCCGCCGAATGGGCTCGCCCAGGAAAATCCGGCTGAAAATCGCGGCAAATATCGGCATCGAGGCAAAGATGAACACCACGTTTGCGACGCTGGTATTGCTGACGGCCAGAACAAAGGCCGGCGCGGTAGAGCCGATCAGGATCGTATAGATCACGCCCGGCCAACCGGTGTTCAGCAAGGCCCGAAACCCGCTCACCCCCTGAACCGCCAGCAGGACGATCAGCACAACAGTTCCGGCGGTCAGGCCGCGCCAGAATGCAGTCACCATCGGATCGGCCCCGATCAGCCGCACAAACAGTGAATCCGGCACGACCAGCAGCACGCCCAGCGTTGTAATGATCAGACCTTTCAAGTGATCGCTCATGCCGATGAGTTAGGGGCAAGACTGCGACCAAGTAAAGACCGGCCGGATCTTCGCCATGCGCGCGACGCATGGCCGCATCCCGCTCAGTGCGGTGGCTTGATGGGGCACAACCGTCTAGAAGGCGCCTTTGCGCGAACAATCCGACCAACAGGATCGACCCATGCCCCGAGCCATGCTGGCAAGTTTTGCCAATCGCCTAGCCATACCCGATCTGCGCTGGATGCCGGACGAGGGTCTAACCCCGTCGCGCCTGCGGATCGAGCTGTTGTCGGGCCTCACCGTGGCGCTGGCGCTGGTGCCCGAGGCGGTCGCTTTTGCTTTTGTTGCGGGCGTACACCCGCTGGTTGGCCTGTATGCGGCCTTTCTGGTCGGGCTGATTACCGCCCTGATCGGCGGGCGTCCCGGCATGATCTCGGGTGCAACCGGCGCGCTGGCCGTCGTCATGGTGGCCCTGGTGGCCGAGCATGGGGTTGAATACCTGTTTGCAACGGTGGTTCTGATGGGCATCCTTCAGATCATCGCGGGTGTGATGCAATGGGGCAAGTTCATCCGCCTCGTGCCGCATCCGGTGATGCTGGGCTTCGTCAACGGCCTCGCCATCGTGATCTTTCTCGCGCAGATGGGTCAGTTCAAGGTGCCGGGATCGATGGAAAACACCGGCCACGGCATGGGCGGCGGTGAATGGCTGTCGGGCCTGCAGCTCTATACGATGCTGGGCCTTGTTGCTCTGACCATGGCGGTGATCTGGGTGATGCCACGGATCACCCGTATCATTCCGGCCCCGCTGGCTGGCATCTTCGTGGTCGCGGCGCTTGTCATCGGCTTTGGCCTGGACGTCCCGCGCGTCGGCGATCTGGCCTCGATCGAAGGCGACCTGCCGCAATTCCACATCCCGATGGTACCGCTCAACCGCGAAACGCTGCAGGTCATCCTGCCTTATGCGGTGATCCTCGCCGCCATCGGCCTGATTGAATCCCTGCTGACCCTGAACCTAGTTGGCGAGATCACCGGAAAACGCGGTGGCGCGTCGCAGGAGTGTATCGCACAAGGCACCGCCAACGTCGTCACCGGTTTCTTCGGCGGTATGGGGGGCTGTGCCATGATCGGACAGTCGATGATCAACGTGAAATCCGGCGGCCGCACCCGCGTCGCAGGCATCGCGGCCGCATTGTTCCTGCTGATTTTCATCCTTTTTGCCGCGCCCCTGATCGAACAGATCCCGCTGGCTGCGCTGGTTGGCGTGATGTTCATGGTGGTGATCGGCACCTTCGCGTGGAACTCGTTCAACATCCTGCGCAAGGTGCCGCTGATGGATGCCTTCGTGATCGTGCTGGTCACCGTCGTCACCGTGATGGAAGACCTCGCCGTTGCCGTGGTCGTCGGCGTGATCGTCTCGGCGCTGGCTTATGCCTGGAACAACGCCAAACGCATCCACGCGGTCACCCGCGAGTCGGCGACCGAAAAGGGGGCAAAGGTCTATGAAATCCAGGGACCGCTGTTCTTTGGTTCAACCGACGGGTTCACGGAATTGTTCGATGTCGAAAACGACCCCGCAACCGTGATCGTCGATTTCGCTGAAAGCCGCGTGGTGGATCAGTCCGCCCTGCAGGCGATCGAAGCGGTGGCCGCGAAATACGAGGCCGAAGGCAAGCGGGTCATGCTGCGCCACCTCAGCCGCGATTGTCACAAGTTGCTGAACAAGGCGGGCCACCTGATGGTCGACAGTGATGATGACCCGGATTACGAGTTGGCGGTTGATTACTCTGTCCGCACCGGCATTCTAGGCGGGCACTGATCCTTTTGCGAGGCTCCGCCTCGCGCTCCGGGATATTTGAAGCCAGATGAATGAAGAATCCCTGCTTCATCTGGCCAAAAAATATCCCGGGGGAGCCGCCCGGAACGGGCGGTGGGGGCAGAGCCCCCGACAACCTCAATCATCCGGGCGATTGAGCGAGAACAGCTCGGACACGACCGAATAGTCCCGGTACCCAAGCCGCGCCAGAGGTTTGAATGAGGTTACGTCGAACTTGCCCTCCCGGATATGGTCGTCGAGCAGGTGCACACCTGTCACTTCTCCAAACACGACGCGGTTGGCCGCGCCGGGCAGGGTGACGATCTGGGTGAGCTTGCATTCCAACGCCGCCGGGGCACCTTGTACGCGGGCACAGGGGATGGTTTCACATTCGACCGGGGTTAATCCGGCATGGGCAAACTCGTCCACCTCTTTTGGAAGGCTGCCCGAGCTGGCGTTCATCGCATCCTGGTGCGCATGGGCCACAACATTCACGCAGAATACGCCTGTCGCCTCGATATTGGCGATACTGTCCTTGCCGCCGATCTGATCGTGTTTCGTGCCGGTTGAGGCAAACATCACCTGCGGCGGCGTGTAAGCAACCCCGTTGAAAAAGGAATAGGGTGCCAAATTGTTGATCCCATCCGAATCGCGGGTCGATATCCAGCCGATCGGGCGCGGAGTGATAATGGCGTTGAACGGGTTGTGCGGAAGGCCGTGGCCGTCTTCGGGTCGATAGAACATCATATCTCCAAGCGTTTGCCCAAGGCGTAGCGAAGTGCTAGGGCGATTTCCACAGCTGAAAAGAGGGCCAGGGTGCAGCAATTCGGAATCAGCCCGGAACGACCGGACGACTGGTGGGAGGTTGAAGCCCTCTACGACCTGTGCTTCGCGCCCGGGCGCGAGGCGCTGTCCTCCTATCGTCTGCGCGACGATGTTCCGCCCGTGGCGGGCCTGTCGATGGTCGTGCGCGACAACACCGGCGTCGTGGCTGGTGCCATCCGGTTCTGGCCCGTTCACGTCGCTGATCATGACGCGCTGTTACTGGGGCCGGTTGCGGTTCACCCCACGCACCAGGGCGAAGGTCTGGGCGGGTTCCTGATCCGCGAAGGGGTCGAGGCCGGGCGCAACCAGGGCTGGCATCGTGTCATGCTTGTGGGCGATGCGCCCTATTACTCGCGCTTTGGCTTCACTCGGCTGGAAGGCGTGGAAATGCCGCCGCCTACAAACCCTGACCGGGTTCTTGGCATGGAACTGGTGCCCGGCGGCTGGGTGGATATTTGCGGCCCTGTTACCCGCTGGACGAAATAACCCATTGAAACCCGGCACGCGCGCACCGATCTTTTCCTGATGAAGGAGGCGTTGCGAATGCAGGACATCGTGATCGTCGAACCCGTCGACGCCGAGGCGGAACTCGACCGGCTTGCCGCCGAGTACCGTGCAGCGGGAGGCATGGGTATCCGCATGCTTAACCGGTTGGGCGGCAAGGCGGAAAACCTGCTTGACCAGCTTCCTCCCAACATCCGCGACGGCCTGAGCGAAGCAACCGAGCGCGCGCTGTGGGTTGCGATGCGCGCCGCCCATGGCTCGCGCCGCGCCGTTCCGGATCAAAAGGCGTGGGTGAACACAGCGATCGCCACGGCAATGGGCGCTGCGGGTGGGTTTGGCGGGCTGCCCACCGCTCTGGTCGAATTGCCGGTCACCACCACCATGCTGTTGCGTGCCATTCAGGGCGAGGCCGCGCGCCAAGGCTTCGATCCGGCCTCCGAAGGTGTGATGTTCGATTGCGTGCGCGTTCTGGCCTCGGCGGGGCCGCTGGCGCAGGATGATGGCGCGGATCTGGGCTTTTTCTCGATCCGGCTGACGCTGACCGGCGCCACCATGCAGAAACTGATCGCCAGTGTCGCACCGCGCCTTGCCACCGCGCTGGGGCAGAAACTTGCGGCGCAATCGATTCCGGTTCTGGGCGCGGTCGCGGGCGGTGGCACCAACTATGTCTATACCCGTTACTACCAGCAGGTCGCAGGCGTGCATTTCGGTCTCAGACGCCTCGCGATCGACGCGGATATCCCACAGGACGAATTGTTGACCAGATTGACTGCAAAAATGCTGAAATAGGCGGAATTGATCCCGAAAGAGTGAAGATTTCGCGGGTAGCCGTGGCGTTCCTACAATATGTGGGAGCATTTAGTGTGTGCGACCTGACATGAAACAGATTCCCTGCTATCCTGTGAGGCAGGAGGATTGATGAACGTAAAAATTTCCAGTGACTTATTGAGCGCTCCGGAAGAAAACCGGATTGGTATCCAATACGGCGCATTGTGCTATCGGATCAAAGAAAACAAGCCTGAAATCCTGTTGGTGACCTCCCGAGGAACCGGGCGGTGGCTGATCCCCAAGGGCTGGCCGATCTTTTCGCGCGACGCCGCCGGAACCGCGACGGTCGAAGCCTGGGAAGAGGCTGGCGTGATCGGCTTGTGCCAATCCGAAAGCATCGGCAGCTTCACCTATACAAAAACGCGGGGCAGCAAGGGAAATCTGCCATGCATGGTCGAGGTGTTTCCGATCCGTGTCTGCCGTCTTGCCGCCAGTTTCCCCGAGCGCGACCAGCGCCGCCGTAAATGGTTTCGCCCACACAAGGCGGCGGCATGTGTGAACGAACCCGAGCTCGCCCGGATGCTGTTGGAATTTCATCCACATCTTATACACAAGGAAAAGATCAAGTCTTGATCTTGCCGGGCGGCTGGATATCTATTCATGGACCTGAGAATATGAGTGCAAGATGATTCAATACGCTCTGAAGTGCAGTGAAGGCCACAGCTTCGACAGCTGGTTTCAGTCGGCGGATGCTTTTGACAAGCTCGCCGGGGCCGGGATGGTGACCTGCGCGATCTGCGGCGGCAGCGAGGTAGAGAAGGCGATCATGACGCCACGTGTGCGTCCCGGCCGAACCACAACGGACGATACCCGACACGGATCCGAAAAACCGCTGTCGAAACCGGCCTCAGTAGCAGAGCAGGCCTTGGCGGAACTGCGCCGCAACATCGAAAAAAATTCAGATTACGTCGGCAAGAATTTCGCGGCGGAGGCCCGCAAGATCCACCTGGGCGAAGCGCCCGAGCGGTCGATCTATGGCGAAGCCAAAATGGAAGACGCCAAAGCGCTGATGGAAGAGGGCGTGCCGGTCGCGCCGCTGCCCTTCATGCCGAACCGCAAGACAAACTGACCCATGCACGTGGTCATCACCGGCGCAAACCGGGGCATCGGCAAGGCATTGGCTGATCATTACCGGCAGGCAGGGCATGACGTTTCAGGCACTGCCCGTGACGGCAGCCACTTTATCCTGTTGGATGTGACCGACCCGGGCCATCACCGCGCGATGGCCGAGACATTGCAGGACAAGCCAGTCGATCTTCTCATCTGCAACGCGGGCGTCTATCTGGACAAGGGACAGACCATCGACGGCTATCCGCGCGAGATGTGGGACCAGACCTTTGCCGCCAATGTCACTGGCGCGTTCCTGACAATTCAGACCCTTCTGCCCAACCTGCGTGCGGCGCGCGGCAAAATCGCGATCATTTCGTCACAGATGGCTTCGCATGAACATGCGCCCGGCGGCAGCTATATCTATCGCGCCTCCAAGGCGGCGGCGCTCAATCTCGGGCGCAATCTGGCCACGGATCTGAAAGACGACGGCATCGCCGTGGGAATCTACCACCCCGGCTGGGTTCAGACCGACATGGGCGGAGCTGCGGCCACCGTCACCACAGACGAGGCCGTCAATGGCCTCATCCAAAGGTTCGAGGCGCTGTCGCTGGCCTCAACCGGCTGTTTCGAGACATGGGACGGCCGCACGCACCCTTACTGAGAGGTCAGCGCCCTGAGTGGCAGTTCGTAAACCTCGCCCGGCTCGATATAGATGATCAGCATGTCTCCGCGCGTTTCCGTGGACAGGGCCGAAGTGGAACTGGACGCCACCGCCTTCGTCCCCTCGAAATAGATCCGCCGGACCTCTCCGGTCTTCAACTGAACCGCCAGTGTCGAGGCTCCATCGTCCTTGCGGCGAAATTCGGCGGGACAGCTTTCGATCTGTTGGCCAGGTACGGCGGCACAGGGAACAGTACCCAAGGCGTTCTGACCGTCGGTTCCGGATACCGTCGCCTCCTGCGCTGTGGCCTGGGTGGACAACACGGCAAAAGCCAAAAGAACTGATCGCATCGAAAACCCTTGTGCGTATGGAACCGCTCCAAGCTGGCACCCGGCCCCGGCAATGTAAAGCGGTGCCTTGCCGCAGGCATTCCGCCTTTGTCCACTTGCTCTTGGCTGCCCCCTCGCATAAGAGGCTCGGGACCGGAATTCCTTGGCGCGGAGACTTTTGGCCCCATGCCCTTACTCGTGATGAAATTTGGTGGCACCTCGGTTGCCAATCTCGACCGCATCCGCCGCGCCGCCAAGCGCGTCGGCGTCGAGGTGGCCAAGGGCCATGATGTGATCGTCATCGTTTCGGCCATGTCGGGCAAGACCAACGAACTGGTCGGCTGGGTTGACGAAATCTCGCCCCTTTACGACGCGCGCGAATACGACGCCGTCGTCTCCTCGGGTGAAAACGTGACTGCCGGCCTGATGGCGCTGACCTTGCAGGAAATGGATATCCCGGCGCGCAGCTGGCAGGGCTGGCAGGTGCCGCTGATCACCACCTCGGCCCACTCCGCCGCCCGGATCGAGGAAATTCCGACCGACAACCTGAACCAGAAATTCGGCGAGGGCATGAAGGTTGCCGTGATCGCAGGCTTTCAGGGCATCAGCCCCGAGGGCCGCATAACCACGTTGGGCCGTGGGGGCTCCGACACGACTGCCGTGGCCTTCGCCGCCGCCTTCGGTGCCGAACGCTGCGATATCTACACTGATGTGGACGGCGTCTATACCACCGACCCGAGAATCTGCTCCAAGGCGCGCAAGCTCAACAAGATCTCGTTCGAGGAAATGCTCGAACTGGCCTCGCTTGGGGCCAAGGTGCTGCAGACGCGCTCGGTCGAGCTGGCAATGCGCTACAAGGTAAAACTGCGCGTCCTTTCGAGTTTCGAGGAACAAACCGACGAGGCGGGCACGCTCGTCTGCGATGAGGAGGAAATCATGGAATCCAATGTTGTCTCCGGCGTCGCCTATTCGCGCGACGAAGCCCAGATGACCCTGCTGTCGGTTGCTGACCGCCCGGGCATCGCCGCCACCATCTTCGGGGCCCTGTCGGATGCGGGTGTGAACGTCGACATGATCGTGCAGGACATCTCCGAGGAGGGTCGCACCAACATGACCTTCAGCCTGCCGACCGATCAGGTCAAACGCGCCGAAAAGGCCATGAACGACATCAAGGGCGTTGCGCTGAACTTTGACATTCTGCAGATCGAACCTGACGTCGCCAAGGTCTCGGTGGTGGGAATCGGCATGCGTTCGCAATCCGGCGTTGCGGCCAAAATGTTCAAGGTGCTCTCGGATGAGGGGATCAACATCAAGGTCATTACAACCTCCGAGATAAAAATTTCCGTGCTTGTAGACAGGAAATACATGGAACTTGCCGTTCAGGCGCTGCATGATGCGTTTGGACTGGACAAGGCCGCCTGAGTTTTCTCGACTGGGGCGCCTGACACAAAAACGTGATGGGGCCCATGGCTGACGGCACTGAAACAGAATCCCGCAAGCTGCTGGGGCGGCTGCGCGAAGCGATGGCCAGCGAAGCCGCCGGCCAGGAGCGTCTCGATCAGATCACCCATCTGATCGCCGACAGCATGCGCAGCGAAGTGTGCTCGGTCTATCTTTTCCGCGACGAAGAGACACTGGAGCTGTGTGCGACCCAGGGCCTCGCGCCGGAATCGGTGCACCAGACCCGCATGCGGATGGGTGAAGGGCTGGTGGGCCGCGTCGCCAAGACCGGCAAGGTCGTCAACACACCCAACGCTCCGGCGGAAAAAGGGTTCCGCTACATGCCGGAAACCGGCGAAGAACGGTTCTCGTCCTTCCTCGGCGTGCCGGTTCAGCGTCTGGGCGAAAAACTGGGCGTTCTGGTGGTGCAGTCGCGCGAGGCACGCCAGTTTTCCGCCGACGAGGTCTATGCGCTGGAAGTGGTCGCCATGGTTCTGGCCGAAATGGCCGAGCTTGGCGCCTTCATCGGCGAGGGCGCGGCCTTGTCGCCCTTGCACCAGCAATCCGTCGTGCTCAAGGGCGGCCCGGCCCAGGAAGGTTCCGCCGAGGGGCACGTTTGGCTGCACGAACCGCGCGTGGTGGTCACCAATCCGATCGCTGATGACCCGCAGCGCGAGCTCGAGCGCCTGAACGAAGCGGTCGAGGAATTGCGCGTCGGCGTCGACAAGATGCTCGAATTCTCGCAGGACGGCGACAAGGAACAGCTGCAGGTGCTCGAAGCCTACCGGATGTTTGCCAATTCCAAGGGCTGGATGCGCCGCATGGAAGAGGACATTGCCCGTGGTCTCAGCGCCGAGGCAGCGGTCGAAAAGGAACAGTCGCAGGCGCGCGCCCGGATGAGCCAGGTCACTGACCCCTATCTGCGCGAACGCCTTGCAGACCTTGATGATCTCAGCAACCGCCTGTTGAGAAACCTGACAGGGCAGGGCAGGGATACCGGGCTTGAACTGCCGCCCGATCCCATCCTGGTGGCCCGCAACATCGGCCCCGGCGATCTGCTGGAATATGGCCGCTCTCTCAAGGGCATCGTGCTCGAGGAAGGGTCTGTCGGCAGCCACGCGACCATCGTCGCCCGCGCCCTGGCGATCCCGCTGGTGGTGCATGTAGGCCGCATTACGACCGAGGCGCTGAACGGCGACCATATTCTGGTCGATGGCGATCAGGGCGTGGTACACTTGCGCCCCGAAGATACCGTTGTCGGCGCTTTCCGCGACAAGATCGCAATGCAGGCCAAGGCACAGGAACGCTACGTTTCGATCCGCGACAAACCTGCGGTCACACTGGACGGGCACAAGATCGATATGGTGATGAATGCCGGGCTGATGGCCGACCTGCCATCGCTGCCCACTTCGGGGGCCGAGGGCGTCGGCCTGTTCCGCACCGAATTGCAATTTCTGATCCGTAACCAGATGCCGAAACGTTCGGAACTGGTGGCGCAATACGCCCGCGTTCTCGATGCCGCGCAGGGCAAGCGCGTGGTGTTCCGGACGCTCGATATCGGTTCCGACAAGGTGCTGCCCTACATGAAACACGTGGCCGAACCGAACCCGGCGCTGGGCTGGCGCGCGATCCGCGTCGGTCTCGACAAGCGCGGCGTCATGCGGATGCAGCTTCAGGCTCTGATCCGGGCCGCCAATGGCCGCCCGCTGACCATCATGTTTCCCTTCGTCGCTCAGGCCGAAGAGTTCTACGCCGCTCGCTGGGAGATCGAAAAAACCATCGCCCGGGAAAAGCGACTGGGCCACCCGTTACCGGAAAGCCTGGAAATCGGCGCGATGCTGGAAACACCGTCACTGGCCTTTGCGCCTCAGAAATTCTTTGACGAGGTGGATTTCATCTCCATCGGCGGCAACGACCTGAAGCAGTTCTTCTTCGCCGCCGACCGCGAAAACGAACTGGTGCGCCGCCGCTATGACACGCTCAATGTCAGTTTCCTGACTTTCATCGAACGCATCGTCGAGCGCTGCAATCTCTCCAACACCCCGCTCAGCTTTTGCGGCGAGGACGCGGGCCGCCCGGTCGAGGCCATTTGCCTCGCCGCCATGGGCATCCGCAGCCTGTCCATGCGTCCCGCCTCGATTGGCCCGGTCAAAAGCCTGCTTCTGCGCGCCAACCTTCAGGATCTGCGCAAGATCATTTCCGACGCCAGCCACCGCGGCGACCAGACCGCGCGCCCGGCGGTGATGGAATGGCTGCGAAATCAGGTCTGACACTCCTCGCCGCCCCTGCTTCTTTCTGGTCTCAAATACCCAGGGTGAATTGCCCGCAGGTCAAGAGAGGCAGCGCCCCTCTTGTTCTTAGGTAAGGCGGCCCGCAAACACAGTCCGCTCGACCTGCAACCATCTTGATATTCGGCACGAATGACCTGACCCTGTCGTAGGCGCCAAACCCGGTTTGTCTACTGATGAACCCAGAAAATGCGCAAGCAGCTTGCAATCATCGGACTGAACACAAATTGCGTGCGCTCGGCAGGCCAGTTTGAGAACACAGCTTGCAATGACTGGTCGGATACAAACGCATCGATCACCGTTTGCTGTATGGCTCTTGAACTGGTAAGAAAGGACCACAGCTGACTTTCATCGCTCGGAACATGAATGGGCAAAATGCGCAACTTTGCCGCCATTTGCCCATGCCGCTGTTGCTGACGCAGCATCCGCTCGCAAGTGCGGAACACTCATCGCTGCATTGCAACCGATGTCGCCAGACCGGTCATTCAACTCTGCCAAATCTGGTGGAACTCAAACCGCCTTTTCACCACGCTCGGCTTCGGCAATCGAGACGCGGGACGGTGCTGCCGCTCGCCTGTTTGGTTTCGATGACTGCTCCAGCCTGAGAGCGGACACGCCTGTTCCGCGGGTAGGACGGGAAGCGCCCATGGCTGGCGCGTTAAACACTAACATTTCAAATGCTACGAAGTCGGCTTTTGTGCGCGGCCACTTTAATAGTTGTACCTGTGCGGTCGATTCTAACCTTTTGCAATCAAGTTGCCTTATGCGACGATTTAACACCTCAACAGAACCAGAGGCGTAGCATTTCAAATCCCGCTAACGCGTTTTATGAGCCAATACATCGATATCGATCCGATGCAATAGGCCGTGACCACTGTTGTTGTTTGACTAACGGGAAACGCAATCATTCGCCAGATTGGCAGAAGCAGCGCCAAAGCTCCGACAAAACTCAATTGGCCTGCCTCGACGCCCAGGTTGAAGGCAAGCAAGGCCGCAGGGATATCGTTTGTAGGTAGTCCGATATCGGCCAAAGCACCTGCAAAACCAAGCCCATGCAAAAGCCCAAACCAGAAACAAACGATCCAGGGCTTCTGTTTCGAAAGTCGAAAACGCCCGTCGCCGCCCTTAACAATTTCCATCGCCAGAAAAACTATAGAAAGCGCAATGATGGCCTCGACCGGCGGCCGGGGACATTCAAAAATCCCAGTGTTGCCAGTGCCAGTGTTATTGAATGCACTAGGGTGAACGCTGTGACTGCTCCCACCAGTCTCTACGGATCACGAACCAGAATAAACAGCGCGAAGACAAACAGCAGATGATCCCAACCTTCCAGTATGTGTTTAAAACCCAACTGGAAATACGCGGTGAAAACAAACCATGTGGTCTGTTCAGAAGGTATGTTCTGAACGGCTGTCTCTGGTGTGAACCGAAGCGTCGTGGGTTCAGACTGCAGGGGCTGTAGATGGACCAAAACGTCGTTCTTTTGAACTTCCAGATCTTCAATCTAGATGGGTTGACCCGCAATATCCCTGAACTACTCCCCAATGTTTGGACAGGTTTTGGCGTAGTTTAAGCTACTCTTTGCTCCTGCTGATCGGTTTGGGTTTCTTCTTTTCTCAGCCAATAGACCACGGCTGGGGGTTTACCGCCAAGGGCGGAGTGTGGGCGTTTGCGGTCGTAAAATCGATCCATTTCCCAACGCCCGCCTTCGCCTCTGATCCGGTCTCCCAGGCGTGCAGGTAGACGCATTCGTATTTCAAGCTCCGCCAGAGCCGCTCGACGAAGATGTTATCTAGGAACCGGCCCTTGCCATCCATCGAGATGCGCACGCCGGATCGGCGCAGGCGGTCTGTCCAGACAAATGATGTGAACTGGCTGCCCTGATCCGTGTTCATGATCTCAGGCGGGCCGAAGCGGTGTATGGCCTCATTCAGCGCGTCGACGCAAAAGCTGGCCTCCAGCGTATTCGATATCCGCCAAGCCAGAACCTTTCGGGTGTGCCAGTCGATGATCGCCACCAGATACAGGAACCCGCGTCGCATGGGCAGATAGGGGATGTCTGCGGCCCAGACCTGATTGGGTCGATCCACCGGCAAACCGCGCAGCAGATAGGGATAGGTCTTGTGCCCTTTCGCCGCCTTGCTGGTGTTGGGCTTTTGATAGATCGGCATCAAGCCCATCAGCCGCATCAGGCGACGGATGCGCTTCTCGTTCACCAGATAGCCTTCGTTGCGAAGATGCCAGGTCATC